>JBPOET010000134.1:0-5442 GCA_051251675.1 Parasphingopyxis sp.
GGATGACGGAGACATCGCCGGTATCGAACCAGTTGTCGTCGCCGACGCATTTGCCGTTCTCATCCTGGAAATACTGGTCGAGGATCCACGGGCCGCGAATCTGGAGGCTTCCGGAGCTTTCGCCGTCGCGCGGCAATTCATTGCCATCGTCGTCGACCACGCGGATCTCGACACCGAAGGGCGTACGGCCCTGTTTGCAAATGATATCGACCCGCTCGTCGAAGCTCAGCTCGCCCCAGTTGGGAGGCCGCATGCCGATCGTCCCGATCGGCGAGGTTTCGGTCATCCCCCAGGCATGAAGGACATAGACACCGGCCTTCATCAGCCGTTCGATCATGGCACGCGGCGCAGCCGACCCACCGATCACGACCATTTCTAGCTTGCCATAATCGACCGTGTTGGCGTCCATATGCGCGAACATGGCGAGCCAGACGGTCGGAACGCCGGCGGAATGCGTCACACCCTCGTCGAGCATCAGGTTATGCAGGACACCGCCATCGTTCACCGCCGAAAACACCATTTTCGATCCCGTCACCGCACAGGCAAAGGGCAGGCCCCAGGCGTTGGCGTGGAACATCGGCACGATCGGCAGCATCACCGAACTTTGCGAAAGATTCATGGCATCGGGCTGCCCCTCGGTGATCGCATGGATCACATTCGAACGGTGCTCATAGAGCACGCCCTTCGGATTACCGGTTGTGCCGCTGGTATAGCAAAGCCCGCAAGGCTCGCGCTCACCTCCTTCGACCCATTCATAATCGCCGTCCTCGACATCGACGAGTTCGCGGAAGGTGGGATAATCGCCTTCCCCGTCGAACAGGATATAATGCTCGACTGTTTTCAGCTGGTCTTTGAGACCTGCGACGAGGGGTTCGAAAGCTTTGTCGAACAGCAGGACCCGATCTTCGGCATGGTTGATGATATAGACAAGCTGCTCGGTGAAAAGTCGCGGATTTACGGTGTGAACCACCCCGCCCATGCCGCTGATCCCGTACCAGGCGGAAAGATGGTGGCCGTGATTCATCGCGAGAGTGGCGATCCGGTCCCCTTTGTTCATGCCCAGTCTTTCGAGAACCTGCGAAAATTTGCGCGCGTCGGCGGCGATGCCCGCCCAGTTCGAACGCGTCGTACTGCCGTCCGCCCAGCGCGTGACAACCTCGCGCGTTCCGTGCTCGCGTTCGGCATGATCGATAATCCGGCTGATGCGCAGCTGCGCGTCCTGCATTCCTCCAAGCATGGTCATCCTCTCCATTGTTCTTTTTTGGCTCACCTTAGCCCGGGCACGCCAATCGTCCAGTGCCTAGAGACGCCAAATGCGCGGAAATTCAGGAAACCAGAGCGAGTTTTGGCGGTTGCCGGTCGGCAGATCCGTTATCGGCGGCAAGCCGGGCCGCAATCACGCCCGGTGTCTGCCGGATCGCTTCGCTCAATTCCGCGTCGAGAATGAAATGGCGGCCGAGCACAACCCGGGCCGAACCGCCATCCGGCAATGCCGCCTCAAGCAGCACTGTGCCCTGCCCTTCCCCATTTGCGCCCAGCAATTCAGAGAGTTGCTCGAGAATGGCCGGTTCGGCGACTGAAATCGTCAACATCATCCGCTTGCTGCTGGCGAGCGCCTCGAACGGCTGGAACTGACGCACAGTGACGCGCGGCGTATCTTCCCCCGGCTGCCAGTCGAGCTCGACATGGAGAAGCCCGCAACTGCCGGTCTTGGCTGCTTCCTCGAGCTCGAGCCGCGGCCCCTCGTCGAAAGCGCTGGCGAAAAACTGACCCGAATTGTCGGACAGTGTCGCCGTCACAAAGGGGTTTCCCTTGCGCGAAGTACGCTTGCGGACATTTTCGGCCATCCCGGCCATCACGGCCGTTACCCGCCCGCCCGCCGCCGGAGCCGGCATCGCGCACAGATCGCCGTAGCTTTGCGCACCGAAAGCGTCCGCCAGATGCCGGTAATTGTCGACCGGATGGCCGGAAAAATAGAAGCCGAAGGCTTCCTTTTCCTGCGCCATGCGTTCCGCCAGGGGCCACTGAACCTCTTCGGAAAGCCGGATATGGGCAATGTCGGTTTCGTCGCCACCGGCAAACAGGCCGCCCTGCCCCGTCTCACGGGCATCGGCAGCGCTCGATGCTATGGCGAGGATCGTTTCCGCCGCCGCATAGACTGCGGGACGATTGCGCTCCAGCGCATCGAACGCGCCCGCCCCGCTCAGGCTTTCAAGCTGACGCTTGTTCAGGAGATGCGGATCAACGCGGGCCGCGAAATCGTCCAGGCTCGCAAAGGCGCCCTCAGCCTCGCGCTCGGCAACCAGCTGCTCCATCGCCTTCTGGCCAACGCCCTTGAGCGCGGCGAGCGCATAGCGGACGGCATGCCCCTCGCCATGCGCTCCGACCGTGAAGAGCGCCTCGCTGGCATTGACGCAGGGCGGAAGGCATTCGATCTTGCCGCCGGCAATCTTGTCCCGGGTCCGGCGGATATCCTCGACAAATATGCCCAGCTTGTCGGTATTGCCCATGTCGTAACACATGGATGCGGCGAAGAATTCGTGCGGATAATGGGTTTTGAGCCAGGCCGTCTGATAGGCTATCAGCGCATAGGCGGCGGCGTGGCTCTTGTTGAACCCGTAGCCCGCGAATTTGGCGATCAAATCGAACAGTTCGTTCGCCTTGCCCGATGCGATATTGTTCCGTGCACAGCCCGAAACAAAACGATCGCGCTGGGCATCCATCTCGGCCTGTATTTTCTTGCCCATGGCGCGGCGGAGCAGATCGGCGTCGCCAAGCGAATAGCCCGCAAGCACCCGCGCCGCCTCCATCACCTGTTCCTGGTAGACGAAGATGCCGTATGTTTCCCTGAGGATCGGCTCGAGATCGGGATGCGGATACTCGATCTCCTCCTGCCCGTTTTTCCGGGCGCCGAACATCGGAATATTGTCCATCGGGCCGGGTCGATAGAGCGAGACGAGCGCGATGATATCCTCGAAACAAGTGGGCTTCACGGCGGCCAGGGTCCGCCGCATGCCTTCCGATTCCAGCTGGAACACACCGACCGTGTCGCCGCTCTGAAGCAGCGCATACACTTCCTCATCGTCCCAGCCGAGCCGGTCCATATCGACCGTAATTCCGCGTTGTTCCAGAAGCTGGACCGCCTTTTTGAGGACGGACAGGGTTTTCAGGCCGAGAAAATCGAACTTTACCAGCCCTGCCTTTTCCACATTCTTCATATCGAACTGAGTGACGGGAATGTCGGAACGAGGATCGCGATAGAGCGGGACAAGCTTATCGAGGCGCCGGTCGCCGATCACCACGCCAGCCGCATGGGTGGAGCTGTGACGCGGCAAACCTTCGAGCTTCATCGCAAGATCAATCAGCTTCTTGACGTCGGTGTCGGTCTTATATTCGTTCTCGAACTCGGCGACGCCGTTGAGCGTGCGTTCCAGCGTCCAGGGATCGGTCGGATGGTTGGGCACCATCTTCGTCAGCCGGTCGACCTGGCCATAGGGCATCTGCAGAACCCGGCCGACATCGCGCAGCACAGCGCGCGACTTCATCGTTCCGAAGGTGATGATCTGGGCCACCTGATCGCGGCCATATTTCTGCTGCACGTAGCGGATCACTTCGCCCCGCCGCGTTTCGCAGAAATCGATGTCGAAATCGGGCATCGACACACGTTCCGGATTGAGAAAGCGTTCGAACAGCAGACCGAGCTGGAGCGGATCGAGATCCGTTATGGTCAGCGCCCAGGCAACCACCGAGCCCGCACCGGAACCACGGCCGGGCCCGACGGGTATCCCCTGGCTTTTCGACCATTTGATGAAATCGGCAACGATCAGGAAATAGCCGGGAAAGCCCATTTCGATGATGATATCGAGCTCATATTCCAGCCGTTCGACATAGGGTTTGCGGATTTCGTCGGTAAGCTTGTCTCCATGGATCGCCGCGAGCCGCGCTTCGAGGCCCGCCCGCGAATCTTCCCGCAGCTGTGCGGATTCGCCCTCGAGATCGCCTGCGACACTGGGCAGGATCGGGTCGCGCGCGGGCGCAGCGAAGGCGCAGCGTTCGGCGACGACCAGCGTGTTGGCCAATGCTTCGGGAAGATCGCGAAACCGCTCTTCCATGGCCTCATGCGGAACCAGCCAGCCCTCTTCCCGGCTGTGGCGTCGGTCATCGCTTTCAACATAGTTGGAGTCGGCGATGCACAGCATTGCATCATGCGCCGCGTGGAAATCCTGCCGCTGGAAATAGGCCGGATTGGTGGCGACGAGAGGCCAGTCGCGCGCATAGGCGAGATCGAGCAGCGCCTCCTCGCTCGCCTCTTCTATCGGATCGCCGCGGCGGCTGATTTCGACGTAGAGGCGGCCGGGGAAATGCGCGGCCAGCGCGTCGGCATAAGCCAGCGCCGCGTCAGTCTGCTCGGCTTCGAATAGCCGGCAGAGCGCACCCTCGCTGCCGCCAGTAAGCGCGATCAATCCGTCTGTACGGCCCTTGAGTGCCTCGAACGCTACATGCGGTGCCTCTTCGAGGGGCCGGTCCAGATGCGCTTCGGAAACGAGCGCGCACAGATTTTCGTAGCCCGTCTCGTCCTGCGCCAGCAGCGGTAGCCAGTCGATGACTGGATCCTCGCCATCCGCGCGGCCGGGCCGCGCGACCGCAAGCAATGTCCCGATTATCGGCTGTACGCCCTTGCTGAAGGCGGCGGCGCAAAAAGGCATCGCCGCATAAAGCCCGTTGCGGTCGACGAGAGCGGCGGCCGGGAAACCCAGCTCCCGGGCGCGGACGGCGATATCCTTGGGCTGGATGGCCCCTTCCAGCATCGTATAAGCCGAGAATATTCGCAAAGGGACAAAGGGCGCGGATCGCATGGCCCGACTATGGGGAGGCGATCCGATTCGTCAAAGCACAATATCGGGGAAGCGTGTGGATAGCGCGCCGACACCGGGCTCTAGCCGAGCAGGGCGACGATATCCTTTTCGATCTGATACGGCTTGGTCGTCGGGGCGTAGCGCTTCACGACTTCGCCGTTCGCATCGACCAGAAATTTCGTGAAGTTCCACTTGATGCTGTCGCCGACAAGACCGCGTTTCTGCGCGCGCAGATGCTGGTAGAGCGGATCGGCATTCGGGCCGTTCACGTCGATCTTTGCAAAGAGCGGAAAGCTCACATCGTATGTCAGCGTACAAAAGTTGGCGATCTCTTCGGCGTCGCCCGGTTCCTGCGCGCCAAACTGGTTACAGGGAAAGGCAAGTATCTCGAAGCCGCGATCCTTATATTTGCGATACAGTTCCTCAAGCCCCGCATATTGCGGGGTGAACCCGCATTTCGATGCGACATTGACGATCAGGACGGTCTTGCCGGCATAGTCGGCCAGCTTCTGCTCGGCGCCGTCCGGCAGCCTGACGGAAAAGTCGTGAACACTCATGCTTTGCTCCCTTCGAGCAGGCCTTCATG
>JBPOET010000135.1:0-5418 GCA_051251675.1 Parasphingopyxis sp.
CTCTACGGTTTTCTGGAATATGCAAAGCGCCTTTGGCGGCTGGGCACTGGCCCTGGCGATGGAAGCCGTAAAAGCCCATGCCCTTCCGGGGTCGGAGCTGTCGAGCGTCAACGCCATATTCATCGAGGCGATCGGCGCTGGCAAAATATTCGTCCAGGTGCACACGCTCAGCCAGCGGAAGCGAACCGGGTTCTTTCGCGTCGAGATGCGCAAAGACGGACTCGAAGGCGATCTGCTGTTCAGCGCCGACTTCGTCCTTTCGCAGCGACCGGAAACACGGCTTGCCTATACCGCGACGATGCCCGACATCGCCGCACCCGACAAATCCGCCCCGTTGGCGTTTCCGCCGGGAATGGGGCCGCGCTGGTTCGGTCATTACGATCAGCGGATTGCCACTGGGAAACCGTTTACCGTCCAGGAAAATCCCGCAAGCGCCGTCTGGATGCGGGAAGGAGACGGGCGGCCGCTCGATAGCAAAGGGCTGATCGCCATATCGGATGTACCGATGCCCCGATCCTTCTTTCTTCATGACACGCTCGTCTTCAGCTCGACGGTATCCTACTCCCTCTATAATTTCGCAACCGAGAGCGAATTGCGGGAAATCGGCAATGCGCATGTGCTGGTGGAAAGCGACAGCGAATATGTCCGCAAGGGCACCGCCGACCAGCGGGCGCGGATATGGTCCCAGACCGGCAGCCTGTTAGCCGTGACCAGCCAAATCGCGTTTTTCCGGGAGTAAACGACCCAGAGAATTAACATCCAGAACGGATAATTGTCTTGTTAGGCAGTTATTTAGCAATATCGGTTATTAGCGATCTCTATTGGATGCCAGCCAGATGGACGATCGCAACTAAACCATGCTTATTACAAGCCTCAGATGGTGCTTTTACTTCGGCCCGATATTGTTCGGGCTGTTGTTCATTCCGCCCGTAACGGCACAGATCCTGACCATTTTGGGATGGACCCCGCCGATGGGGCTGACACCGCTGGCGACGGGTTTCATCCTCGGCGGCAGCTGGGGCCTCTACGCCCAATGGCGAGGGAGTTGGCTGACATGGCGTCTCTAGCCGAAACACAACCCCAAGAGGCGGTCCGGACCAAGTCGCTCATGCAGCGCGAACAGGATATCGCCCATCGCTATATGGGAGGAACGCCCTGGGCGATGATAGCGTGGGGCCTTGGCAATCTAGCCATTTGGCTGGCACTCTGGCCGGCGGTGTTTCTTGGCTACCTACCGCTTTGGGCGGGATTTCTGATTGCGACGGCCAACATCATCCTGTGCTATCTGCCATCCCATGAGGCCCAACACGACATCATCGCAAGGCCCGGCACGAAGCTTCGCTGGCTGAACGAGCTGGTCGGCCATCTTTCGACAATCCCGCTGGTGCTCCCCTATCGCGTGGCGCGTCTGACCCATCTCGAGCATCACAGGCATACCAACGACCCGGACCGTGATCCTGATTATTCCATGCGCGCCAACGGCCCGCTGCATATGGTCTGGGTCAGCCTTGTGAACCGCCAGCCGCGATCCAAGCGCGGTCTGCGCGGATACAGCGAAGTGCTGTACAAGATCGGGCGTACCGATGTCGTTATCGATGGCGCGCTTTACCAGATCGCCTTTTACGGCGTGCTCTGCGGCTGCGCATGGGCCGGTTTCGGCATCGAGGCGCTATTGCTCTGGTGGCTGCCCCGTCACATCGCCACCGCCTATATCCAGTTCTTTCTGAGCTGGGCGCCGCATCACCCTGCCCAGGCCACTGGCCGCTATCGCAGCACCCGCGCATGGCGCAGCAGGCTCGGCAATATCGGATCGATGGGGATGCAGTTTCACATCGTCCATCATCTTCATCCCACAATCCCGCTGAACCGAACCCCGGCCGCCTTTCGCGAATTGCGGCCGATACTGGAAGCACGGGGTTGCCGGATAGACGGGCTGTAGAAACCCGCGCTTGATCTCTCGCGACCCACCGCCGATGACTGTCACCATCATCGGGCGGGCGGGCGAAGAGCATGAAGACACTGGCGAAGATCCTGGGCGTCATAGCGATAGCCCTTCTGCTTGCAGCGGGCGCCAACGCCCTTCTCAACAGCCGGTGGTACGCATCCAAGCAGACCATATCGGCGCCCGAGACGCGCTATGACGCGATAGTCCGGAGGGACAGCCGAGGGGTTCCACACATATTGGGGCAGACCGATGCCGATGCCGCCTTCGGCCTCGCCTATGCCCATTCCGAAGACGATTTCTTCACCATCCAGGAATTGATCGCGACATCACGCGGTCGGATGGGCGAACTGACCGGTCAAGAAGGCGCAGCCCAGGATTATGTCTGGCACCTGTTCAATGTTCGCGCCGATGTCGATGCGGGCTATGCGACGGAGATATCGCCCGAGGCGCGCGCGGTTATCGAAGCCTATGCCGACGGGCTAAACCTCTATGCCTCCGAACATCCAGGCGAAATACGGCTGCGCGGCCTGTTTCCCGTCACCGGCCATGATATTGCGACCGGCTTTGCCTTCACCTCCCCCTTCTTTTACGGCATCGACCGGACGCTGGGCGCACTCTCCGCAGGCGAAGACCCGCCCCGCGCCGGCGAACGGGCGAACGAACGGGGTTCCAACGCCTTTGCCATTGCGCCCTCGCGGGATCCGGACGGCGCGACGAAACTGATCGTCAACTCGCACCAGCCATGGACCGGCCCGGTCGCCTGGTATGAGGCGCATGTCACCAGCGCCGAGGGGCTGGACATGATCGGCGGGCTGTTTCCAGGCGCGCCCGTCCCGCTGGTCGGCCACAATCGCACCCTCGGTTGGGCGAACACCGTCAATCGCCCCGATCTGGTGGACGTTTATGAACTCACGCTCGATGAGGCCGGCGAGCGCTATCGCTTTGACGGCGAATGGCGCGAACTGGAAAGCCGCCGGATATGGCTGCATGTTCGCATGGGACCATTTGTCATCCCCGTTCCGCGCACCGTTCATCGCTCGGTCCATGGGCCGGTCATGATCAACGACAATGGCGCTTTTGCGATCCGCTATGCCGGGATTGGCGAGATCCGGCAGGTCGAGCAATATTACCGTCTGACCCGCGCCGAAACCTTTGAAGAATGGCAGCAAGTCATGCGCATGCAGGCCATCCCGGCGACCAATTTTATCTATGCCGATGCCCAGGGCCATATTGCGCGTTTCTACAATGCGCGCTTCCCGGATCGCGCCGAAGGGTACGACTGGCGCGGTGTGCTGCCCGGCGACACGAGCCGTAACGTCTGGACCGCCAATGCGCCTTTCGAAGCTATCCCGTTCCTGATCGATCCGCCGTCGGGCTATGTTTTCGATTCCAACAACACACCCTGGGTCGCAACTGCACCAGCGGACAATCTCGACCCCGCCGACTATTCCGCCTCGCTGGGTATCGAAACCAATGAAACCAACCGGATGCTGCGGATCGTGGAGCTGATCGCCGATCTCGAAGCGATCGGCTGGACCGAACTGCGCCGGATCAAATATGACACCGGCTATTCGCGCGAGTCCGCAGCCGGCCACTATCTGCGACGGATTGCCGCGCTGAATTTCGAAGCGGGAGGCCTTTCCGACGCACAGCAATTGCTCGCCAGGTGGGACTGGACACTGGATGGAGAGGGCAACGCCGATGCCCTGGCGGCCGCGGTGCTGCGCTCGGTCATGATGAATGCCTATCGCGGAGACCCCCTGCCCGACCCCCGCGAAACGCTCACATCAGCTGTAGCCTTCCTGCAGAACAATCATGGCCGGATCGATCCACCGCTCAGCGCTGTTCTGCGCCTGAGACGCGGCGATGTGGACCTGGCCGTGACCGGCGGGCCCGATGCCTTGCGCGCCATTTACTGGGGAGAACCGGAAGACGGAGTGTTTATCGGCAATGCCGGAGACAGCTTCATCATGGAGATCGCCTGGGACAGCGACGGCCAGGTCAGTTCTCGTTCTGTGCATCAGTTCGGGGCCGCGACGACCAGACCGGGCTCGCGCCACTATGCCGACCAGGCGGCCATGTTCGTGGCGATGGAAATGTCGCCAACATGGTTCGGCGCGGAAGAACTGGAACCCAATATCGTTTGCAGCTACCGCCCCGGAGAGAGAGCGCCCGCCGATCCTGACGCGCCCTGTTCACGATAGTATCGGACCACGCCATGGTGGCCCTCCAACCTCTCGGAGGGTCGCCTCAGTTAACGTCGGTCAGGCGAAGATAGGGCCGCAACTCGTCCCAGCCCTGCGGGAACAGCGTCTTTGCTTCGTCATTGTCGATCGAAGGCGGAATGATGACCTTGTCACCGGGGCGCCAGTCGGCCGGGGTGGCGACGCGTTTTTCGTCCCCAAGCTGGAGTGCGTCGATCACCCGCAGAATTTCGTCGAAATTGCGACCGACGCTCATCGGATAGGTCATCGTCAAACGGATCTTCTTCTGCGGATCGATGATGAATACGGAACGTACTGCCGCCGTATCGCTCTCGTGCGGATGGATCATGTCGTACAGCTTCGCGATCGTGCAATCGGGATCGGCGACGATCGGAAATTGAAGATCGGTATTCTGGGTGTCGTTCACATCGGCGATCCAGGAACGATGCTCCTCGGCGGTATCGGTGGATAGCCCGAGCGGCTTGGTGTTGCGGGCGGCAAAGTCCCCGGAAAGCTGGGATGTCCTGCCCATTTCCGTGGTGCAAACCGGCGTAAAATCGGCCGGGTGGCTGAAGAAAAACACCCAGCTATCGCCAGCCCATTCATGGAGGCTGATTTCACCGATAGTGCTGTCGATGGTAAAGTCGGGTGCGGTGTCGCCAATATGCAGGGACATGATCGTTACTCCTCAAATGCAAAGCCCGTCGGGCCGGAAATCGTGATTGACCGTCTGATAGGCCTAATGCGCCAATCGATCACTCCGTATTCTTACATATGGCACAGTTCCATGTTCCTGTTCAGCGTTTCGCGTTCCGGCACAGCTTCACCAGAATCTGGTCGAGCGAGGACAGAAAGCGCGACCGGTCCGCCTTGGTAAAAGGCGGTGGACCGCCAATCGCGTCCCCGCCTGCCCGCAGGTCTGCCATGATCGCCCGGGTTGCGACGGCCGCCCCGATGGAATTGGCCGTGAAAGGTTTGCCGTTCGGAGCGATCACCGCTGCGCCCGCCTTGATACAGCGATCGGCCAGCAGGATATCTGCCGTGATTACAACCGACATCGGATTGGCGCGTTCGGCAATCCAGTCATCCGCTGCATCGAAACCGTCGCTGACCACTACGCGTCTTATCAGGGGGTGGTCGGGTACCCGCAAATGACTGTTGCTGACGATCGTGGCCGGCACCTCCATCCGATACGCAACCCGGTAGATTTCCTCTTTGACCGGGCAGGCATCGGCATCGACAAGAATATGGGGCGCCTCCGTCAAAGCC
>JBPOET010000136.1:0-5385 GCA_051251675.1 Parasphingopyxis sp.
GGCAATCGGCCAGTTCCTGCTGGGTCGGCTGGCGTTTCGTGACGACCTTGAGATCCTCAGCACCGATTCGGCCATTGTCGCGCGCCTGGAACAGGAGGCCCCCCGCAATCGTCTTCATCGTCATGCCGGGCCGGGCCGGATCGGCAAAGTCACCGGTCAGCAAAAGCCGCAAATTCTTCTTCTTCGCAAAGATTTCCCGGGCTTCGTCATCGGCATCCGGCGCGATCACCACCTCGGTGAATATCTCTGTGATGGCGGCGGCGGTTTCGGCATCGAGCGCATGGTTCAGCGCCACGATACCGCCAAAAGCCGAAACGGTGTCGCAGGCGGACGCCGCCCGATACGCTTCGATGGCCGATCCGGCGACGGCAACGCCGCAGGGATTGGCATGTTTGACGATGACGCAGGCGGGCTGGGCCGCCTCGAATTCGGACACCAGCTCGAGCGCGGCGTCCGCATCGTTGAAATTATTGTAGCTCAGTTCCTTGCCCTGCAGCTGCTCGGCCTGGGCTATGCCGGATGCGCCCGGCATGTCCGGCACATACAGCGCCGCCGCCTGGTGCGGGTTCTCGCCATAGCGAAGCGCCTGTTTGCGATGCACCGGAATCTGCAGGCGTTCGGGAAACTGCTCGCCCTGATCGGCAAAGGCGAACCAGCTCGCAATCATCGAATCATAGGCTGCCGTCGCCGCAAAAGCTTTTGCCGCCAGGCGTTTACGGAATGCGAGCGACGTCTTGCCGCCATGGGAATCCAGTTCTCCGACCAATTCCGCATAGTCGGACGGATCGGTGACGATGCCGACATGGGCGTGGTTCTTGGCCGCCGAACGGACCATGGACGGCCCGCCGATATCGATATTCTCGATAATGTCGGGGCGCTGCGCGCCGCGCGCCACGGTGGCGGCGAACGGATAGAGATTGACGACCACGAGATCGATCGCGCCGATATCATGGGCCTGCATCGCCGCGACATGCTCTTCATTGTCGCGCACGGCGAGCAGCCCGCCATGCACCTTGGGATGCAGCGTCTTGACCCGTCCGTCCATCATCTCGGGAAAATCGGTCAGCTCCGAAATATCGCGCACCGCAAGCCCCGCTTCGCGCAGCGCCTTCGCCGTGCCGCCCGTCGAGACCAGCTCGACGCCATGGCGCACCAACGCCTGACCGAGTTCGGCAAGGCCCGACTTGTCCGATACCGACAAGAGCGCCCGGGTGATTGTAACATCCGACATGTGATTTCCTGAGTGAGAGAGTGGATCGCCGCGACCTGTTAGCCGTCTAGCCCGCACGGCGGAAGAGCCAACCGATCGTCGTACCGCCGGGTGAGGATTCGCCGGCAAGCACCAGTTGTTTTGTTTTGCAGAGGCGCGACTTCTCGTCGATCCAGACGCTGTCGTCGATCATCAGGCCCGTACCCCGGCACCGGAAATGCCAGGCCGGCCCGCCTTCGACGCGCAGCAGCGCGCCCATATTGTCCGCCGTCGGCGAAACCTCGACGCCCGCTCCCAGATGGAAGCGGATCGCAAAGGCCGCGCCGTCGGATTTATGCCGCCCGCCCGGAAGCAGCACATCTTCGCCGCGCAGTTCGTCCCCGTCTTCGGACAGGCCGAACTGGCGGCGATGGACGAACCCGAAACGCGGCACATAACCGTCATGGCTCGCCTCGAGCCGCGCAATGCCGTTGCGCTCGCGCCGGTTGAGCTCGACTTCCACGACACCGCGCCCGAGCGAGCCATCGGCGTTGAGCGCCGTCGAATTGCTGTCGCCTATGGTGAGGGTCGAATGGGCGGCGGTCGTGCGCAGTCCCTGTGCGAAATTGGCGGGCAGGGCGGAGCCGCCCGCGCCGCCGCAATTGACGACGATACGGTGCGGCCCGTGCGACAGCTCGAAGGCCAGGGTCGAGGCGCAGCCGCCGGTTTCCAGCCGCATCGACGGCGGCGGCGCGGCGTCGACGACCAATACGGTGTCGCCTGCAGCCATCCGGTGATAGCCCCAATCGCGCGCCTTGCGGAGCGGCAAACCGCGCTGGCCGCTGGCCTCGATCGCCGCCGCGATCCGGCGTCCGGGTATCGGCGGCCCGCCCTGCCAGCTCGAAAGCCCGCCATCGCCCAGCGTGACGCCAAGCAACGCCGGCACCGCAAAGGAAAGCGCCGAGGAAAAGGCCGCGGGAAAAGCAATGCCCCGCGAATCATAGGCCGAGCGGAGCATCGCCAGCGTTTCGACCAGCGCGAGCTGGGCCACGGGAGACCGGCAGATGATCCCGCCATCGGCCGTCAATGTTTGCGAGAGCGAGCGTTCGAGGCCCACCTCGCCGCGCGCCACCCGCGATTCCCCGCCCTGCACCAGCAGTCCGGCGCCGATCACGCCCGCCCAGGCGCGTACCTGGGTCAGGCCCGGCGCCTCTTTCGGCGCTGCGCGGTCGAGATGGCGCGCGCCCCGCGCCAGGGTGTTGAGCACCGCAGACCGGTAGACGAGATCGGTGGAAGACAGGATCAGCGGCGCATAGGCCGCCCAGAGGAAGATGCGGTGCCCCCACATTTCCGTCCGCCAGCCGGCTTCCGCCACCTTGCCGCCATGCGTTTCAAGCCAGTTGCGCATGAGCTTTTCGGCGATGGGCGCGGTTTCCTCGCGCGGCCCAGCCGAAGCGATATCGCGGAGCCATTCGAAACTCTGCAGATAGTCGGCAAGTCCGGCCGAGACGTTGAGCGTCGCGAAATCGAGATCGGCGAGCCGCGTTTCCTGCCCATGATACAGCGCCCGCCCCTCGAGCAGCGCCGTGCCGCGTGTGCGATCGCCGGGAATGGGGTCGCCGGGCACGGCGAGCAGCTTGAGCGGGAATTTACCGCGCAGGCGAAGCCGGTGCAGCGGCGTCCGCCAGAGCATATGGCGAAACCGCGTCGCCAGGCGCTCGGACAGGGACAATCCACCATCGTCGAGGCGTATCAGCCGCCGCCCCTTGTCGATACCGTCCCGGGATTCGTCGGGCATGTCGATCCGCCCGGGGTGAGTCATTCACCCCTCAGGGCGCGGATATTGGCCGCATAGCAATCGGGCCCGCCGCGGAATGTCGCGGTGCCGGCGACCAGCGCATCGGCGCCGGCGGCGATGGCGCGCGGAGCCGTTTCGGCATCGACGCCGCCATCGACTTCCAGATCGATCGGCTTGCCCAGCGCGTCGATCCGCGCGCGGATGGCCTCGATCTTCCTGAGCTGGCTTTCGATGAAACTCTGCCCGCCAAATCCGGGATTGACGCTCATCACCAGAACAAGGTCGATCTCTTCAAGCAGATAATCGAGCGTTTCCACAGGGGTGGCCGGGTTGAGCGAGATGCCCGCCCGCTTGCCGAGCGATTTGATATGCTGGACCGTCCGATGGACATGGGCCCCGGCTTCGGGATGCACGGTGATCGTGTCGGCGCCCGCTGCGGCGAAATCCTCGAGAAAGGAATCGACCGGCGAAATCATCAGATGAACGTCGAACAGCTTGTCGCTATGCGGCCTGAGCGCTTTGACGACACCCGGCCCGATGGTGAGGTTGGGCACGAAATGCCCGTCCATCACATCGATATGGATCCAGTCCGCGCCGGCCGCGTCGATCGCACGCACCTCTTCCCCCAGCTTGGCGAAGTCTGCGGAGAGGATCGAGGGCGCTATGCGGACGGGGCTGGCCATAATCGGCAAGGCTTAGGTGAGGGCCGCGAACCGGGCAAGCAGGTGCGGGCGCCCCCAAGGACAATTTGGGGATAAGATGCACGGTTTGCGCGATTAAAGCTGGGGGTCGGGGCCTAGCTGTGCCGAAAACGGACGATGAAAAAGCCGTCCGCTCCGCCCGGATCGGCGATCCGGCCCGGCAAAATACGTAGCCAGCCTTCCGGCGACGGTGTCAGGCCAGAGGGCAGCGGCGCGGCATCGATGGGTTCGATTGCAAAGGCCGGATGGCCGGCGAGGAAATCCTTCGCCACAGCTTCGCCCTCTTCGGGTTCCAGCGAACACACGGCATAAACGAGGCTGCCGCCGGGCTTGAGCCAGCGCGACGCCCGATCGAGCATCGCCATCTGGATTTCGGCGCTTTCGGCTATCAGGCGCGGACTGGCCCGATAGAGAACATCCGGATGGCGGCGGAAAATGCCGGTCGCCGAACAGGGTGCATCGACAAGGATCGCGTCATACTGCTCATCCGTCGCCCATTCGAGCGCATCGGCCGTCACCAGCTCTGCCGACAGCCCGGTCCGCGCAAGATTTTCCGAAAGTCGCGTCAGACGACTTTCCGCCCGGTCGAGCGCCGTCACCTGCCAGCCCTGCGCCGCCAATTGCATGGTTTTGCCGCCGGGCGCGGCGCACAGATCAAGGGCCTTGCGACCCCCGCCCGGCCCGAAGAGCCTTGCGGGAAGAGACGCCGACACATCCTGCACCCACCATCCACCTTCGGCATAGCCGGGCAGGTCGTGCACGGAAGCGCGTTCCCGGCGCACATGGCCGGACAGCAGGCTCTGGCCGCCCAGTTTTTCGGCCCATTCTTCGGTGTTCGCCGGATCGGCAAGGACGATATCCAGCGGCGGCGGGGCGGCAATAGCCTGCGCAGCGCCTTCCACCATGGCGTCGCCCCAATGGCGCTGCCAGCGCATAGACACGGGATAGGGCAAGGTCGGGGTTTCCGGCAGTGTGACGCCCTGGCGAGACAGGGTGCCGAACACGCCGTGCGCCAGCCGTTTCGGCCCGCCAGCCAGCAAGGGCAGCGCCGTCGAAATCGCGGCGTGATGCGGTGTGCCGAGCGCCAGGGCCTGGGCCAGCGCCATGCGCAGCACCATCCGCGCCTTGGCGTCATCGGGCAGCGGGTTTTTCGTCGCGCTGTCGATCAGCGCATCATAATCGGGCAAGCGGCGCAGCACTTCGCCGGTAATGGCCGCGGCCAGCCCGCGATCGTCGGCGCGTTTCAAACGCCGGAACGCCTGGCCCATCGCCGCATCGACCGATTTTCCCTGACGCAACACGGCATCGAGCAGCTGCAACGCCGCCCGGCGGCTTTCAACGCCCTGCACCGCGCGCGGCTTGTCGCGCGGTTCGCTCCGCGCGCTCAACGGCCGCGCCCATGCGGGTCGAGCGCACTACCGCGCCGGGCCGGCTTCTGGCCCAGCGTACCGCCGGGTTTTCGGTTGGCGCCAAAGGATGGTGTTGCAGGTCCACTGTTCATGACAGAGGCCATTTTCTCGAGCTCGGCGATCCGGCTGCCCGTGTCCGGATGGGTGGAAAACAGGCTGCGCATGCCGCCGAACAGGGCCGGGACGATATAGAGCTGGGCCGCCGCCGGGTTGCGGTCGACGACCGGGTTGTGGATCTTCGAGGCACCGTTCGCGAGCTTGTTCAAGGCTGACGCCAGGGCTCCGGGC
>JBPOET010000137.1:0-5364 GCA_051251675.1 Parasphingopyxis sp.
CCCTATGTCCGTCGCCCCCAATCTCGATTTTGCGCTTGGCGAAACCGCCGACATGATCCGCGAGACGACCGGCCGGTTCGCCGACGACCGGATCGCCCCGCACGCCGCCGAGATCGACGAAGAGAACAGATTTCGCCGCGAGCTCTGGCCCGAAATGGGCGCTCTCGGGCTGCACGGGATTACGGTTGAGGAAGAATGGGGCGGGCTTGGGCTTGGCTATCTGGAACATTGCGTTGCGATGGAGGAAGTCAGCCGGGCCAGCGCCTCGATCGGGCTCAGCTATGGCGCGCACTCCAATCTCTGCGTCAACCAGATCCGCCGTTGGGCGAACGACGAGCAGAAGGCAAAATATCTGCCCGGCCTGATCAGCGGCGAATCCGTCGGTTCGCTCGCCATGTCGGAAGCGGGTTCCGGTTCCGATGTCGTATCGATGCGGTTGAAGGCTGAGGCCAGGGGCAATGACCGGTACGTGCTCAATGGCACGAAATTCTGGATCACCAATGCGCCCGAGGCCGATGTTCTGGTTGTCTACGCCAAGACCGCGCCGGGCGAGGGTTCCGGCGGGATCACTGCTTTCCTCATCGAAAAGGGTATGGCGGGTTTTTCCGTCTCGAAGAAACTCGACAAAATGGGCATGCGGGGCAGCGATACCGCCGAACTGGTGTTTGAGGATTGCGAAGTCCCGGCGGAAAATGTGATGGGGCCGGTCAATGGCGGTGTCGGCGTTCTGATGAGCGGCCTCGATTATGAGCGCGCCGTGCTCGCCGCCGGCCCCATCGGCATCATGCAGGCCTGTCTCGATGTCGTGATCCCCTATGTCCGGGACCGCAAACAGTTCGGCAAGCCGATCGGCAGCTTCCAGCTGATGCAGGGCAAGATCGCCGATATGTATGTCGCGCTCAATTCGGCGCGCGCCTATGTCTATGCTGTTGCGCGGGCCTGCGATGCCGGACAGACGACGCGCTTCGATGCAGCGGGCGCGATCCTGCTTGCCAGCGAAAATGCGGTGAAGACGTCGCTCGAGGCGATCCAGGCGCTGGGCGGCGCGGGCTATACCAAGGAATGGCCGGTTGAACGTTTCCTGCGCGATGCCAAGCTCTACGATATCGGAGCCGGCACCAACGAAATCCGCCGCTTCCTGATCGTCCGTGAACTGATCGGCGGCGGTTAGAAACCGCATAAACGCCTGCTCTTGAGGGGCGTTATGCCGGGATGAGCCAAGCGATCCGCTTAGGGCCCTTTCGCCTTTCGGGTCGGCACCAGCCGGCCCGCCCGCAAAACTGGTCGCCTACCAGACGCGGACCCGGTCTTCGGGCGCCAGATAGAGCGTCGCTCCCGGCTGCACGTCGAACGCATCATACCAGGCGTCAAGGTTACGCACGGTGAGCGCGCGGTACATGCCGGGTGCATGGCCATCGGTCTGGACGCGATGGCGCAGGGCTTCGTCGCGCATTTTCGTCGCCCATGTCTGGGCATAGGCGATGAAGAAACGCTGATCGCCCGTAAACCCGCCGATGACGGGGGCCTCCTCGCCGTTCAGAGACGCGCGATAGGCGTCGTACGCCGCCTGCAATCCCGCGACATCGGCGATATTTTCGCCCAGCGTCAGCCGTCCGTTGACGTTCAGATCGGGGAAGGGGGCATAGGCGTCATATTGCGCAGCCAGCGCATCGCCCTGCTGGTTGAAATTGGCGAGATCTTCGTCGGTCCACCAGTTTCTGAGCGCGCCGGTTGCATCGAAGGCCGCGCCATTATTGTCAAAGCTGTGGCTGATTTCATGGCCGATCACCGCGCCGATCGCGCCGTAGTTGAAGGCCGGATCTGCCGCCGCGTTGAAGAAAGGCGGCTGGAGGATAGCGGCCGGGAAGTTGAGCGCATTCTGTACAGGCAGGTTCACCGCATTCACGGTTTGCGGTGTCATCCACCATTCGCCCCGGTCCATAGGCTGGCCGAGTTTGGCGCGCTGATGGGCGTATTCGGCCCGTTCGCCGTCGATCATGGCGGCATAGGCATTGTCGGCGGACACCTCGTAATTGGAATAGTCGCGCCAGTTGTCGGAATAGCCCACACCGACGATGATCGTTTCTACCTTGCGCAGGGCTTCGGCGCGGGTTTCGTCGGCCATCCATTCGATGGAACGAACCCGTTCGGCGAAAGCATCCGTAATGTTGTCGACCATCGCCTGAACCTCGGTCCGGGCCGAAGCCGGGAAATAGCGTTCGGCGTACAGCCGGCCGACCGCGTCGCCGAGATAGGTATTGACCGCGGAAAGGGCGCGTTTGTCCCGGCTGCGCTGCTCGGGCGTGCCCGAAATCGTCGTGCCGTAGAAAGCGAAATGAGCTTCATCGATAGCCGAGGGGAGCACGGCGGCATGACTGTTGATCTGGTGGAAGATCAGCCAGTCCCGCCAGGATTCGATCGGCTGCGAGGCGACCAGCCCGGAAAGGCCGGCAATGCCGTCTGCCTGATAAGCTGCGAATTTCTCCTGATCGTCCAGTTGTGCAGCGGTGAGAAATGCTTCCCAGTCCATACCCGGCGCGCGGCTGTCGAGCTCATCGCGATTCCACACGGTGGCGGACTGCGCGAAGTCTTCCGTCTGCTCGCGGGTATTATGTGCTTCGGCGATCCGCATCTCGAGATCGAAAATGCGCTGGGCGCGCTGGGCCGGATTGTCGATGCCCGCGGCAGTCAGTAGTTCTTCGATATAGGTGCGATACTCGGTGCGGATTGCGGAGAGAGAGGGGTCATCCGAGAGATAATATTCGCGCTCGGGCATGCCGAGGCCGCCCTGTAGCAGATAGGGCAGCACCTCACCCGGCGTTGCGAGTCCCTGGGTTACGAACAAGCCCAGCAGGTTCTCGGTCTGGTAATCGGTATAGTTGAGCGGATCGACATCGGCGCGCAGCTGCTCGCCCAGCACGCGGGAAAGTTGCGCGGGGTTTTCAATCGCCTCGAACCGCTCGATATCCGCCTGCACGGGCTCCATGCCCGCCGCGTTGATCGCATCGACATCCATGAAGGCGTTGTAGAAATTTGCAATCCGCGCCTCGTCGGTTCCTGGTTCCGGGTTAGAGGCGACGATCTCGCCGATCATTTCAGTCACCTGCCGCTCGGTCTCGTTGAAGGCGACAAGGAAGGAGCCGATGCTGGAACGGTCGGCAGGAATTTCGGTGTCGCGCTGCCAGGCTCCGTTCGCATAGCCGTAAAAATCGTCACCCGGGTTGACGCTGATATCCATTGCAGCCGTGTTGATGCCGATCTCGGTGCCCATGCCGATTTCGGTTTCGGTGTCGCTCGTGCAGGCGATGGGCCCGGCGACAAGGGCGGCGCCAAGCAGCAGTGCAGGGAGGAAACGGGTTTTCATCGGGACGGCCTCTCGAAAGAAATTTTGTGCGGCTGTTATAGGAGGGCGGCCTTGTCCGATCAAAGCCGTTCGTCGAAAAGACTGGCAGTTCTTTCCTTGTGGCGTCCATCCGGCTAGTCAGCGTGCAGGATCAGGGGACGATAACGACGATGAGCGCACCGGTGCTGGATACGAAGCTGGATGTTAATGGCGAGGCGTTTCGCGCCAACGCCTTACATAATCGCGCTCTTGCCGAAAAACTGCGCGCCGATGTGGCTGAGGCGGCTTTGGGCGGGACGGAGAAGCACCGCGAGCGCCATGTATCGCGCGGCAAGCTGCTCCCGCGTGATCGCGTCGAACGCCTGCTCGATCCGGGCAGTCCGTTTCTCGAGATCGGCCAGCTTGCAGCCTGCGACATGTATGGCGGCGAGGTGCCGGGCGCGGGAATGATCGCGGGCATCGGCCGGGTGTCCGGCCGCCAGTGCATGATCGTCTGCAACGATGCGACCGTCAAAGGCGGCACCTACTACCCCATGACCGTGAAGAAGCATCTGCGCGCGCAGGAGATTGCCGAGCAGAACCGCTTGCCCTGCATCTATCTTGTCGATAGCGGCGGCGCCAACCTGCCGCACCAGGCCGAGGTGTTTCCGGACCGCGACCATTTCGGGCGCATCTTTTTCAACCAGGCGAATATGTCGGCGCTCGGCATCCCGCAGATCGCCTGCGTCATGGGCAGCTGCACGGCGGGCGGGGCCTATGTGCCCGCGATGTCCGACGAGACGGTGATCGTACGCAACCAGGGGACGATTTTTCTGGCGGGTCCTCCCCTGGTGAAGGCCGCGACAGGCGAAGAAATCAGCGCCGAGGATCTGGGCGGCGGCGATCTGCATGGCCGCAAGTCCGGCGTCGTCGATCATGTCGCCGAAAATGACGACCATGCGCTGACGATCGTGCGCGATATCGTCTCGACCCTCAACCATCCGCATGACCCCGGCATCAAGCTGGTCGAGCCGCGCGCGCCCAAATTCGATGCCGAGGAGCTGTACGGTATTATCCCGGACGATGTCCGCGCGCCGTACGACGTCCATGAGGTGATCGCGCGGATCGTCGACGGCAGCGAATTTCACGAGTTCAAGGCGCTGTACGGCTCCACGCTGGTCTGCGGCTTTGCGCATATCTGGGGCATGCCGGTCGGGATTGTCGCCAATAACGGTGTGCTGTTCAGCGAGAGCGCGCAAAAGGGCGCGCACTTTATCGAGCTATGCTGCCAGCGCCGCATACCGCTGCTGTTCCTACAGAATATCTCCGGCTTCATGGTCGGCGGGAAATATGAAGCGGAGGGGATCGCCAAGCATGGCGCCAAGCTGGTTACGGCAGTCGCGACGGCCACCGTGCCCAAGATCACGCTGCTGATCGGCGGCAGCTTCGGCGCGGGCAATTACGGCATGGCGGGGCGGGCCTATAGCCCGCGCTTCCTCTTCACCTGGCCGAACAGCCGGATCAGTGTGATGGGCGGCGAACAGGCGGCCAGCGTGCTGGCGACGGTGCACCGCGATGCGGACAGCTGGAGCGAGGAAGACGCCGAAGCCTTCAAGGCCCCAATCCGCCAGAAATATGAAGACGAGGGCAACCCCTGGCACGCCACCGCCCGCCTCTGGGACGATGGCATCATCGACCCGGCACAGACGCGGGATGTGCTGGGCCTGGCCTTTGCAGCGACGCTGGAAGCGGAGATACCCGAGCGGCCGGCCTTCGGCGTGTTCAGGATGTGAGGATGAGAATGCATCTTCATTTTTATTGTCATGCTGAACTCGTTTCAGCATCCATTTCTCCGTATGTGACTGCGGTGCAGTTGGGACCATGGATCCTGAAACAAGTTCAGGATGACCAAGAAGAGAGTAAGGCCAATGGAGAAGCAGCCTTGCGTATACATCCTCGCCAGCAAGCCGTGGGGGACGCTCTACATCGGCGTAACCTCCGATCTGATGAAACGAATATATCAACATCGCAAGGGTCTGATG
>JBPOET010000138.1:0-5329 GCA_051251675.1 Parasphingopyxis sp.
GCAAAGGAGAGCTATTGGCGGCGAACCAGGTTTTCCGGAGGCGCGCACTGGGATCGACGCGGGAACGGCTGCGCGGCCGCGAATTCACGGATATTCTCGAGACCGGCGAAGACCAGCTGTTGCGGCTCGTCCGGGAAGGCGATGCCGGCGCCCCGTTACGGCTCGTGCAGGTTCCATTATCGAGCGGGTCGCAGGGCAACGCCCCCCTGTTGTTTTTCCTGCTCGATGAGGTTCCGGGTACGGGCGCGCCCGCCGATCGCGAAAATATCCACGCGCTGCTGGGCATGTTGCCGCTCGGCCTCGCCCTTGCCGAGCGCGATGGCCGCTTCCTCTACATGAACGAGGCGTTCCGCCGTGCGGCAGGCCTGGACGACGAATCCCGCCCCGTTTACCCGGGCGATCTCGTGGTCGATGAAGACAAGACGGCCGTCGCCAACGCCGTCCGGCGTTTCTCGAACAGCACGTCCATATCGGCCGATATCGCCTTGCGCCTGAAAAGCCAGCCGGAGGAAACCGTTGCGATGACGGTCGCCAGCGCTTCGGGGCTCGGGGACGCTGCGGTCCTGCTGAGCCTCAAGGACAATAGCGAGGACGAAAAGCTGAAGCGGCAGGTCGCGCAGGCGACCAAGATGCAGGCGGTCGGCCAGCTTGCCGGCGGCGTGGCCCATGACTTCAACAATATCCTGACGGCCATTATCGGCCATTGCGACCTCATGCTGCTGCGCCACACGCCCGGCGACAGCGACTATGACGATATTCAGCAGGTCAAATCCAATTCCAACCGCGCGGCCGGCCTGACGCGGCAGCTGCTGGCCTTTTCCCGGCAGCAGACATTGCGGCCCCAGATCCTGCAACTGCCCGATGTCGTCTCGGAAGTGTCGAATCTTCTCAAACGACTGCTGGGTGAAACGGTTACGCTGGAAATTCACCATGGCCGCAACCTCGGCGCCATCCGCGCCGATCCGGGTCAGCTCGAGCAGGTGATCGTCAATCTTGCCGTGAACGCGCGGGACGCAATCCAGTCGTCCGAAAAAGATGGCGGGCGCGGCACCCTGACCCTGGAAACCTTCTCCGTCTCTGGCGCCGAGGTCGATCTGATGGGGCACGAGATCATGCCTTCGACCGAATATACTGCGTTCCGGTTGACCGACACCGGCATCGGCATCGATCCCGATTCGCTGACCAAGATCTTCGAGCCCTTCTACACGACCAAGGAAGTCGGGAAGGGCACAGGCCTCGGGCTTTCCACGGTTTATGGCATCGTCAAACAGTCCGGCGGCTACATATTTGCGGAATCCGAGGTAGGAAAGGGAACCACCTTCACCATTTACCTGCCCGTGCATCGGGGCGATGTCGACGAGAAGACGGAACTCGCCAGCGGCCAGATGGCGACCCGGGAGAAACCCAAGGCGCCGCCCGAGCCTTCACCGCCGCCCGCCGCCGAGCCATGGGGCAGCGGAACAATCCTGGTCGTCGAGGACGAAGACATGGTCCGCACGGTCGCCGAACGCGCACTGACCCGTCAGGGATACAGCGTCGTCACCGCCGAGGACGGCGAGATTGCGCTGGACATCGTGGCGGAACGCAAGGATTTCGACCTGATCCTGTCCGATGTCGTCATGCCGGGGATGGATGGCCCGGCCATGGCGCGCGAATTGCGCGAAACCCTGCCCCATATCCCGATCCTCTTCATGTCCGGATATGCGGAGGAACAGCTGCGCAAGTCGATCAATATCGAACGCGTGCATTTCCTTCCCAAACCCTTTTCGGTTCAGCAGCTCGCCGAGGCGGTTGGCGCTATCCTGAACAAGGCGAAATAGTGCGCATTGCCGGCAATCCATGTTCGGCCAATCTTTATCCCGCGACCATAAGGCGGTAAGCAGAGGAAATGAGCCGGGCACGCATTCTGATCGTTGAAGACGAAGCGCTCATTTCGATGATGCTCGAGGATTTTATCGAAACACTCGATTACGAAATCGCCGATACCGTAGAGTCGCTGGAAGCCGGCCTGGCGGCGGTCGAGAAGGGCGGGTTCGACATGGCGATTCTGGATGTTAATCTGCGGGACCGTAAAGCGAGCTGGCCAATAGCCGACGCCCTGGACGATCAGGGGATTCCCTTTTTCTTCACCAGCGGCGCCGACCTCGAAAAGCCGCCGGACCGGCACCAGCGCCGTCTTCTGATCGCCAAACCGTTCACCCTGCAGGGCATTAACCAAGCCCTGAAAACGATATTGGGCGACTAGCCCTGTGTTCCCTCCTTGTTCTTCTGGAACAAACCGTATACAAAGAACCGGCGTTGAACGATCGGCGCAGAGCTTCTAGGAGGGAAAAAGGCAATGGCAGCCCATCTCAAAGTCATCGATTCCGACGGAAAAAAGAACAATATGGACAGAGAAAAGGCGCTGGACGCCGCACTTGCACAGATCGACCGGGCCTTTGGCAAAGGCTCCGCCATGAAATTGGGGTCGCGCGAAGCGATTGAGATCGACGCCGTTTCCACGGGATCGCTCGGCCTCGATATCGCACTCGGTATTGGCGGCCTTCCGCGCGGCCGGATCATCGAAATTTACGGGCCGGAAAGCTCGGGGAAGACAACCCTGGCGCTGCACACGATTGCGGAAGCCCAGAAAGCCGGCGGAACCGCTGCCTTTATCGACGCGGAACATGCACTTGATCCGGGATATGCGAAAAAACTCGGCGTCGATATTGACGAACTGATCGTTTCGCAGCCCGATACAGGCGAACAGGCGCTTGAGATTGCCGATACGCTGGTCCGTTCCAATGCCGTCGACATTCTTGTCGTCGATTCGGTTGCTGCTCTGGTGCCACGCGCCGAAATCGAGGGCGAAATGGGCGACAGCCATGTCGGGCTTCAGGCCCGGCTGATGAGCCAAGCGCTCCGCAAACTGACCGGCTCGATCAACCGTTCGCAATGCATGGTCGTATTCATCAACCAGATCCGCATGAAGATCGGTGTGATGTACGGCAGCCCCGAAACGACATCGGGTGGCAATGCCCTGAAATTCTACGCCAGTGTCCGGCTTGACATTCGGCGGATCGGGCAGATCAAGGATCGTGACGAGATTGTCGGCAACACGACGCGGGTGAAGGTCGTCAAAAACAAGGTCGCGCCGCCGTTCAAGCAGGTCGAGTTCGACATCATGTACGGCAAGGGCATCTCGAAAATGGGCGAGATACTCGATCTTGGCGTCAAAGCCGGAATTGTGGAGAAATCGGGCTCCTGGTTCTCCTATGATTCGACACGTATCGGCCAGGGCCGGGAGAATTCGAAGAGCTTCCTCCTCGAAAACCCGGAAATCAGCCAGCAACTTGAAAATGCCATTCGCGGTAAGGAAGAAGCCGTTGCCGAAGAAATGATGACCGGCCCGGAAAGTGACGAGGCGGCGGACGAATAGGCGCAAACCTTCATTCCCGGATCGAACTCTCATAGCGGGAAACAGTGAAAGGCTCGTCCCTCGCGGGGCGGGCCTTTTGCTTTTGACCGCCCAATTGCCTAGCCACGCATCCACCGCGATTGAAAAGGGGCCGTCGCAGCATGACCATAATCGTCCACCATCTTGAGAATTCCCGCTCGCAGCGAATTTTGTGGCTGCTTGAGGAACTTGAGCTCGAATATGAGGTCGTTCGCTATGCACGCGACGCCAAGACGATGCTCGCACCGCCTGCGCTGAAACGCGTCCATCCGCTCGGCAAATCGCCCGTCATTTCCGTCGATGACAGGGTTTTGATCGAAACCGGCGCCATTGTTGAGTATCTTGTCGCGACAGCCGGAGAGATTCTTGGCGCCCCAGCCCATATCGAGGAATCGCTGCGCTATCGGCAATTCCTCCATTACGCCGAAGGCTCGATGATGCCGCCGCTGCTGACGATCCTGGTTATCAACCGTCTCGGTATCCTTGGCCGGCCAGCGCGTAAGCCCATTCTCGCGATGTTCGAGAACCATCTGCGCTGGCTCGAAAGTGAGTTGCAGGATCGCAGCTGGTTTGCCGGGAACAGCTTTACAGCCGCCGATGTCATGATGAGTTTTCCACTCGAAGCCGCCCGGCAACGTGCCGGACTGGACGAACGCTATCCGAACCTGCTGACATGGCTCGACAGCATCCACGAACGACCGGCCTATCAAAGGGCGCTTCAGCGCGGCGGCGACTATGCCTATGCATAGCCGTTAGCCGCACAAAGGCTGCTTGCCCGGACCGTTCCGCTTGCTTACATGCCGCGCATGACTTCAACCAACGATATCCGCCGTTCTTTCCTCGATTTTTTCGAAGGGGAGGGACATGCTCCCGTACCGTCGTCGCCGCTGGTTCCGCACAACGATCCGACCCTCATGTTCGTCAATGCGGGCATGGTGCCGTTCAAGAATATATTCACCGGTCTCGAGACGCGGGACTATTCCACCGCAACCAGCTCGCAGAAATGCGTACGCGCGGGCGGCAAGCATAACGATCTCGACAATGTCGGCTATACCGCGCGCCACCATACTTTTTTCGAGATGCTCGGCAATTTCTCTTTCGGCGACTATTTCAAGGAGCGTGCAATCGAACTGGCCTGGCGGCTTATCACCAGGGAATGGGGCATCGATCCCGACCGCCTGACGGCGACCGTATATCATGATGACGACGAGGCTTTCGATCTTTGGCGGAAGATTTCCGGCCTCCCGGAAAGCCGGATCATCCGTATCCCGACCGCCGACAATTTCTGGTCGATGGGCGATACCGGGCCGTGCGGTCCATGCAGCGAGATTTTCTACGATCATGGCGATCATATTCCGGGCGGCCCGCCGGGATCCGCCGACGAGGATGGCGATCGATTCGTCGAAATCTGGAATCTGGTTTTCATGCAGTTCGACCAGCGCGATGGCGAGAGAACCGCACTGCCGCGCCCCTCGATCGACACCGGCATGGGGCTGGAGCGGATCGCCGCCGTCCTGCAGGGGACACATGACAATTATGAAATCGATCTGTTCAAGGCCCTGATCGCCGAAAGCGCAGAGCTTACCGGCACCGCTCCCGACGGCGAAGCGGCGGCCTCGCACCGCGTGATATCGGACCATCTCCGCAGCGCCAGCTTCCTGATTGCCGACGGCGTTCTGCCGGCCAATGAAGGGCGCGGCTATGTGCTCAGACGGATCATGCGGCGGGCCATGCGCCACGCCCATCTGTTGGGTGCGAAAGACCCATTGATGCACCGGCTGGTGCCGGAACTGGTCGCCGAAATGGGCGGGGCGTTTCCGGAGCTCGTGCGCGCACAACCTCTGGTCGAAGAAACGCTGAGGCATGAGGAAATCCGTTTTCGTCGCACCTTGT
>JBPOET010000139.1:0-5320 GCA_051251675.1 Parasphingopyxis sp.
GTCTGGCACCTAAACCGGTTAAAACGCTCATAGCCCTCTTTATAGGAAGCCTTGCCGGGACAAACAGTGTCATTTGCCCACCGGCTCCCTATTTGACCGAGATGACCGAAATAAACGACCAACTCACCGCCGCCCTCAACGCCATCGCCGATCCCGTTTCCGGCAAGGGGCTGATCGATTCCGGACGGGCTCCCGCACCGCGCTTCGCGGACGGCATCGCCAGCGTCATCCTCGACGTGACCGATATCAATGAAGACAAGCGCGCGCTCATCGAAGCCGATATCAACCGGGCGCTCGAGGCAATCGACGGCGTCAAAACCGTCCGGGTCGCCATGACAAGCAAGCGCACGACCCGGCGAATCATAGCCATAGGATCGGGCAAAGGCGGGGTCGGCAAATCGACACTTTCGGCCAATCTGGCGATCGCCCTCGCCCGGCGCGGACTCCGCGTCGGCCTGATCGACGCCGATATATACGGGCCTTCGCAACCGCGGCTGCTGGGCGCCGAGGATCGCAAACCGACAGCGAACGAACACAAAAAGCTCGTACCGGTGAAAACCGAATTCGGGATCTCCATGCTCAGCATGGGGCAGCTCGTAAAACCCGGACAGGCCATTGCCTGGCGTGGTCCGATGGCCGGCAATGCGCTCGGGCAACTGATCGATGCCGACTGGGGCGACACCGAAACGCTGATCATCGATCTTCCCCCCGGCACCGGCGATGTGCAGTTGACGATGGTACAGAAATACAAGCCCGCTGGTGCGGTAATCGTCTCTACGCCGCAGGACCTGGCGTTGATAGACGCGCGGCGCGCGATCCATCTGTTTACCGAAGCCGATGTGCCGATAATCGGCCTAGTCGAGAATATGGCCGGTTATGAATGCCCGGAATGCGGCGCTGTCTCCGATCCGTTCGGAACCGGCGGAGCAGAGGCGGCTTCCAAGGAACTTGGCTATGATTTCCTCGGCCGGATCCCGCTCGATATCGACATCCGCCTGGCTTCGGACAACGGCGTTCCACCAGCCGCTAGCAATGGCGGAAGCGCGGACGCCTTCAACGCGATAGCCGGAAAACTGACCGACTGGATGGACCGGTAACACCCACCGATCATTTCGAAACGCGAACCGTTTCAAAACCAAGGAATTTTCGATGCCGTTGACGAACGACAAAGACCTCAAGACCCTGCTAACTGAAACCAAGACCATCGCGATGATTGGTGCATCGTCCAATCCTGAACGCGCGAGCAATCATGTGCTCGAATTCCTGCTCCACAAGGGCTTTAAAGTGATCCCGGTCAATCCTGGAAACGTAGGAGGGCGGATCCATGGCGCTCCTGTCGTCGGCAATCTTTCGGATATCGACGAGCCGATCGACATGGTCGATATCTTTCGCAGCAGCGAAGCCGCCGGAGAAGCCGTCGATCAGGCGATAGACGCAGGCGCCAAGGCCGTCTGGATGCAGCTTGGCGTGATTAACGAAGCGGCAGCCGCGCGCGCCGAGGCGGCCGGGCTCAAAGTCGTGATGGACAAATGTCCGGCCCAGGAAATGCCGAGACTCGGCCTTTAGTTCAGCCTAACGCACAGACAGTCTTTCGGCCTGTTCGCGCAACCGTTCGACGGCGGCTGCGTGAATGCCCGGAGCGGTAATCAGCACGCCAAAGGCTTCCGCCGCATGGGTGTTGAAGATCAGCGGCGCGCCCAGCGCATCGGAAACGGTCGCGCCCGCCTCGCTCGCTATCAGGGCGGCGGCGCCGACATCCCATTCATGGCCCCAACGCAGGGTCGCCACGAGGTCCGCCTCGCCCGCCGCCACCATGGCGATCCTCAGGGCAATGGAATTGGGCTGCTCGACGGCGACCAGATCGGAGCCCTTCTCCAGATTGGCGTAGGGGATACGCGCACCGGGAAGTTCTGTGCGATTGCTCACACCGATCGGCAAACCATTGCGCGTCGCGCCCCCGCCCGCGCTGGCCATCCAGCGCTCGCCGCGCGCCGGAGCTTCGAGTACGCCGAAGACAGGCTGGCCATCTTCGATCAAAGCGACCGAGACGCACCAGCCCGTCCGCTCACGGATGAAGTCGCGCGTACCGTCTATCGGATCGACAACCCATACCCGCGATTTTCCGAGCCGCGCCGCAGTATCGACCGTTTCCTCGGATAGATATCCGGCTTCCGGATCCAGCGCTGCCAGTCGCTCCCGCAGGAAATCGTCGACGAGCAGATCGACATCGGAAACCGGATGGTCCGGCGATTTTTCCCAGATTTCCAATTCGCCCTGCCAGCGTTCAACCGCCTTCTCCGCCGCCGCGGCGGCGATTTCGGCGATCCGGGCCAGCGTGACTTCAGGCACCGGCAACCATCATGCCGTCGATCCGCAGGGTCGGCGCATCGACACCGCGAATAAACTCCAGATCGTCGGCCGGCGTCAGTTCGCGGAACATATCCTTCAGATTTCCGGCGATCGTGATTTCCGCAACCGGTGCGCCGATTTCGCCATTTTCGATCAGAAATCCCGATGCCCCGCGGCTATAGTCGCCGGTAACGGGGTTCACGCCCATACCGATCAACTCCGTCACGAGCACTCCCTGTGCGATGTCAGCGATAAGCGCATCGCGCGAAACCGGTCCGGCTTGCAGATGCAGGTTGCTTGCACCAGCCCCGGGAGGGCCGCCAATACCGCGCTTGGCATGGCCCGTCGGCTCCAGGCCAAGCTGGCGGGCGGATGCGCTGTCGAGCAGCCAGCCGGTCAACACGCCATCCTCTATGATCGCGCTTTCGGCAACGGGCAGCCCCTCGCCATCAAAGGGTCGCGAGCGCAACCCACGTTTGCGCAGGGGATTGTCGAGGACCGAAACGCCGGCCGGGAAAACCTGTTCGCCAAGGCAATCGCGCAGGAAACTCGTGCCGCGGGTGATAGCGGAGCCTGTGATCGCTCCGACCAAATGGCCGAGCAGCCCGCCGGAAACGCGCGGATCGAACACGACAGGCATCGCCCCGCTCGGCAGTTTGGCCGGATTGAGTCGCGCGACAGCCCTTTCGGCGGCCCGCCGACCGATGCTGGCCGCGCTATCGAGATCGACGAGATGACGCGCCGTGCGATAGGCGTAATCGCGCTGCATATCGCCACCCTCGCCGGCGATAACACTCGCCGAACACCCATAGTTCGAGGCCTGATACCCGCCGCAAAAGCCGTGACTGGTCGCCAGCGCCATTATCGACCGGCTGGCAGACGCTCCTCCGCCTTCGCTGTTCGTTACGCCTTCTACTGCGCGCGCCGCATCTTCAGCCTCGAGCGCGCTGGCGCGCAGAGCTTCGGGTTCGGCCTCGCAGCCATCGTCGATATCGAGATCCGGTTGGGCGCCTTGAAAAAGCCTGTCCGCCGGCGCCAGCCCGGCATAGGCGTCTTCGGGCGCTTCGCGCGCCATAGCCGCCGCTCGCTCGACCAGCGTTGCAAGCGCATCGGCCGACAGATCAGAAGAAGACACGCTGGCCGAGCGCTGACCGACAAAGAAACGCAGCCCGATTTCTTCCCCTTCCGAGCGTTGAACATCCTCCAGCTCGCCCAGACGCACCTGGACTTCGGTGGACATTCCGCCGGAATACAGCACATCGGCTGCATCGGCTCCGGCTTTTCTGGCGGAAGTGACAAGATCGGAGACGCGCGCCTGCGCTTGGGTGACGGTAAGCATGGAGGCGATTTAGGGAGGCGGCAAGGGCTTGTCACCCCGAATAGGGTCAGGCGGTCGTCCCCACCACCAGGCAGGCCAGAGCGACAAGCAGGCCCACTTCGCGGTTCGACCGAAACTTGGCCAGCGCATCCTTGCCATTCTCCGGGTGCAGCGTCGCTATCTGCCAGCCAAGATGCATCGCTGCCGGCAGCAGTGCCGCCAATCCCAGCAATTGTGGCCGAATCTGCCAGAATGCAAGGCACCAGCATATCAACGCGGCGATATAAAAAACCGCTACTCCTGCACGCGCATTCTGCCCCAGTCTCCGCGCCGTACTTTTCACACCGGCCAGGGCGTCGTCCTCGATGTCCTGCAAGGCATAGATGGTGTCATAGCCGATGACCCAGAACACGGAACCGGCATAGAGCCAAATCAAGGCCGGCGCATAATCGCCTGTGATTGCGGTCCAGCCGACGGGAGCCCCCCAACTGAAAACGAGGCCCAGCCAGGCCTGGGGCCACCAGGTGATCCGCTTCATAAAAGGATAGGCGGCAACAAGGACAAGGCTCCCCAGCGCCACAAGCTGCGCCTCCCACCGCAATTGCAACAGGACCACCAGGCCGATCAGGCACAGCAACAACAGCCAGATCCATGCCGCCCGCACCGACACCTTGCCGCTGGCCAGCGGCCGTGAACGAGTCCGTTCCACCTTACGGTCGAGATCGCGGTCGACAATATCGTTGTAGACACAGCCGGCACTGCGCATCGCGATTGCACCGAGCAAGAACCACAGCAACAGATCCCAGCGCTCCTGCGCGCCGCCAGACAGCGCCACACTCCAGGCACAGGGCCAGAAGAGCAGCCACCACCCGATTGGCCGGTCGAAGCGGGCCAGCAGGCCAAAGGGGCGCGCGGCGGCGGGCAAGGCTGCGATCAACCAGTGCCGCTCGGTATCGGGGAGCGCAGAGTCGGAAGCTTGGGTCATCTGGCGCCTCATAAACCGATTGCCCCGATCTTGTCGAAGAACCGATTTTGCTTGAAGAACGAACAGAGCTTGGACAGGCTCGGCCCGAACGGAGATTTGAGACAGACATGCCTGCAACGCCCGCCTGGCCTCCCGGCAGCCTGCCACGTCTTTTCATCGATACGCCACTGGCTATCGACGAGGAGATCGTCATCGACACAGCCCAGGCCAACTATCTGATCCGCGTGCTGCGGCTGAAGGCAGGGGCGCAGGTCAAGCTGTTCGACAACCGGACCGGCGAATGGCTCGCCGAAATCGCCCATATCGGCAAACGCGACGCAATATTGCGGGTTGAGGGCAGATTGCGCGAGCGGGAGGATGTTCCCGATTTGTGGCTGTGCTTCGCGCCCATCAAGAAGGGCCGGATCGACTGGCTGGTGGAGAAGGCCTGCGAGCTGGGCGTGGCCCGCATGGTCCCGGTCCGCACGCAGCGGACGATTGTCGACAAGCTCAAACAGGAGCGGCTGCAAGCCCATCTGATCGAGGCCGCCGAACAATGCGAACGAACAGCACTTCCCGAACTGTCTGAATTTGTGTCCCTCACCGCGCTGCTGAGCGACTGGCCGGAGGAGCGAACGCTATTCTATGCGGCGGAGCGGGGCGGAGATTCGTTTCACGCGGCGCTGGCT
>JBPOET010000014.1:0-14724 GCA_051251675.1 Parasphingopyxis sp.
CCCGTCGTGCTGCGCCGATGGTCGGATGGTGGTGTTTGCGGCCTGCGGAAAAGATTACGAATTCGGGGCTGATGGCTTCGAGGAAGCATGCCGCATTGCCGTTATTGCCGCCATGATGGCTGGCGACGAACACCGTGGCTGGCAGCTGGTCGGCGCGGTTTTCGACGAGCCAGCGTTCGGCATGATCGCATTCGGTATCGGGCGCGCGGAGGCCGCGGCCGATCGAGTCGCCGCTGAGCAGGACCGAATGTGCCCCGTAGCTGACGCGCACGACCAGGCTGATCGCATTGCGTCTTTCCGAACTGCTGATCGAACCTTCCGACAGATCGCTGTCCCAATCGTGCCAGCCGGCGAGCAGTTCGATAGTGGCATCGCCGAGGGTGAACTGGTTGGTCCGGTCGACCGGCCAGGAGGCGAGGTTGATGACGGTGGCGTCGTCGAATATCTCCTTGCCGAGCGCATTGATCGCATCCTCCCACGCGCCCGATGTCCCTTCATGACCGGTGATGAACACCGCGCCGGTGCTGTTCTCGCGCAGGATGTCGGGCAGTTCGCCCAGATGATCGGCATCGGAGTGGCTGAGAAAGATCATCTCTATACGGTCATCCTCGACCATTTCCTCGACGGCTGCCGTGCAGCTATTGCCGTTCCAGTGGCCCGCATCGAACAGGATATCGTGGCCGCCTGGTATTGAGATAACCGTGCACAGCGCCTGACCGACATCGACGACGCGCACGCGCGCTTCCTGGGCTTGCGCCATCGAGCAGAGGCTGAAGACGGCGGCGGCGAATGCCAGAAGTCTGATCATGGATGGGATCCTTTCCGCTGCATTTGCCTATCATGTGTGGCGGCCATTGGCGTGGGTTTGCACGGTGCCCGGTGTTTGCATTTGCAACTCCATGTATGTTTGTGAGGGATGCGTGACGGTGGCGTTGCCTTCGGCCCGCGCTTTATTCGCTGCGCTCACCGAGCCCGAGGTCTCGGCCATTCGGTAGCAATCGCTAACGCAGCAAGGGCAGGGGAGGTCGCTTGCCTTGCTGGCGGAGCCTGTGCCCGTCCCCTGTGGCTTGATGCTGTCTGCGGCTGGCTGGAGCGCATAGCGGATGGCTGGCCGCATATCGGCACCGTCGCGGCTGTTGGATTGTCGCGGGATGCGGAGAGCCGGTGATCATCTGTCCCGGAGCGACCTCAGGGATGACCGATCATCGCAGTTTCCTATCGTCCGTCCGGGCTTGGACTGCCGCGAGCAGTGACTTTGCGATTGGTGGGCGTTTGGCTGGTGGCACGATAAGGCGGTGGCTTGGGCGCAGGCGATGCCTGACAGTGCGGGTGGGATCCATTCCCTTTGACCGGAGCTGTTTGGGCTTGCTCCCGGCTTATACGCGCAAGCAGAAAACCGGGCCTGTGGCCCTGCGGTTTCCCCTCATGATATTCGCGGAGCCTCCGCTTTGTCGGCTTGCGCGCGCCGGTCGCGCGCCTTGCACACTCCTGTCGGGAATGGTCCCGGCACAATCAGGAGTAAATCACATGCAGAACGAAGCCACATTCCACACCATCGGCCGGATCGCCCGGATCACCAATCGCGACAAGGTCAGCTATATCAACGTGGCGGTCAACAAGCCCTATCAGAAGGACGGCGAGTGGAAGGAAACCACCGAATATGTCACGGTCACCTTCTTCAAGAAGTCGCAGGACTGGGCAAAGAATGCGCGCACCGGCGATCTTGTCCGCATCGCGGGCGATGTCGTGACCAACAGCTTCGAGCGCGACGGCGATACCGTTTATAATACGGACTTGGTGGCCCGCCGCCATGCGATCCTCGCGCGGTCTTCGAACGGCGACAGCGAGAGTTGATCGCCGCCAAAGAAGAAGAGGGGGCGGGGCTTCGGCCCCGCCCTATTTTGCTCTCTGTGAATGAAGGAAGCAAGGAGAATGGCCTCGCGATGAGGACCGGGCTCTGCGGCACTACGCTTCGCTGCGTTTGCAGGGGCCGGGCGTGTTTTTGGCGCGAGGGGGCACGCTTGCCTGACGGCGCGGACGGCGCGCTGGGCCAGCACGATGCGCTGGCTCCTCCGCGCGCCTGGGGCTTGTCTTGGCAAGGGTGCGGTTTTGTCGGGGCGCGGGCCTTTGGCCCGTGCCGGTGGAAGGAAGAGAGACAGGAAAGGGGGCGCTGCCCCCTTCTTTGCAAGGGGCGGGCAGTCTCGGCTGCGCCTCGCTTTGTCAAAGCCGGGTCTCCCCGGTCTTCGCTGCGCTGCGCTCCGCTGCCAGACCGGGTGATACCCCTCCCGGCTCTGACCCCTGATTTTGCAAATTCATCCCCCGCTCTCGCCGAGGGGCAGAAGTGCATGGCGCACTTTCGCTGCCATTTGTGAGAAAGGAATTTGTTATGACCCTCGTTGCACTCGATACCCTCAAAATTGCCCCTGAAAATGTCCGCAGGACTTCGCCGCGTATGATACGCGGGCTTGCCGATGACATATCGGCGCACGGTCTGTTGCAGAATCTTGTCGGCTATCGGCAGGGCAAGACCAATTTCATCTGCGCGGGCGGGCGCAGGGTGCGGGCCTTGCGGCTGTTGCGCCAGCGCGGCGATATCGCCGCCAAATACAAGGTGGCCGTCGATATCCGCGCCAAGGAAGAAGCACTCGAACTGTCGCTGGCCGAAAATAGCGCGCGCGAAGAAATGCATCCCGCAGATGCGATTGAGGCCTATGGCGCACTGATTGCGGGCGGCATGGAGCCGGACGATATCGCGGCGCGGTTTGGGGTGTCGCGGGCGCATGTGAAGCGGATATTGAAGCTGTCCGGTTTGCACGAAAACATCCGCGCGGCCTTGGCTGATGATGAAATCACCATGGGCGCGGCTATGGCCTACACGCTCACGGATGATCTCGAACGCCAGCTGGAGGTGTTCGGTGAATGCGGCGATAGCGAGCATCGTATCCGCCAGATGCTGACCGACGAGAAGTTCAAATTGTCATCCGGCCTGTTCGGTGTTGTCAGCATCGAGGAGTATCGCGCGGCGGGCGGCACCGTCACGCAGGATTTGTTCGATGGCGAGAATGACGGCTATGCCGACAATTCGAGCATCCTGTTCGAACTTGTCGAGGGCAAACTCGCGGCGATGGGCGAAGCCGCCGAAAGCGATGGCTGGGCGAAGGTCGAGGTCAGCACCCATCGGCCGGAGAATTATTATCAACTCCGCACGATGCGCGAGGAAGGCCGCGCGGAGCCCTCGCCCAAGACGCGCGCGCGGCTCGATGCGCTTGCCAAGGCCGAGGACGATGTGCTGGCCAAAGACCCCGATGCGCAATCCTATAATAACGATCGCTTGCGCGATACCGCCCAGGAGCGTCTGGCCATCGAGGACGAACTGCGCTTCTTTACCGACGAGCAGAAGGCCAGCGGCAGCTTGCTGATATTTCTTGGCCATGACGGGTCGCTCGAACGCACTGCCATTGATGGCCGCAAGCAGGAGCGCAAATCGGCGGACGGCAAGCCAGAACCCAAGCCCGACTATAGCGCCAAGCTGGTCGGCACGATGGCGCGTATCAAGACGCTCGCGGTGCGCGAGGCGGTATCGCAATGCAGCGTCTTGGCGAGCGATATCCTGCTATTCACGCTCGCCCGTCAAATCCTTTTCGGCGGTTACAGCAGCGACCTTCCGGTGGCGATTGTCACCAAGGACAAGGCGATGGAGGTCGATGAGGCGCTAATGACCAAGGCCGATATTGCGCCCATCGATGACAGGCTCGCGGCATTCGCCACGTCGCTCAATCCCGAAACGCTGTTTGCCGATATTGTCGCGCTCGATATTGCCGACAAACAGTCGCTGTTGGCGTTGCTGGTTGCGCACCAGATACAGGACATAAATCTCGATTGGGGTGAAGCCAGCGGCCATCTTGCCGCGTTCGCCGAGCGGGGCAGGGTCGATATGCGCACAAGCTGGCAGCCCGATAAAGGGTTTTTCGCCAGACTGACCAAGCCCGTCATGCTCAAAATCCTCAAGGAGCAATGCGGCGAGGCGGCAGCGGAGAATTGCAAGCGGATGAAGAAAGCCGATCTTGCCGCCGACATGCCCAAGCGGCTTGAGGGCAAGGGGTGGATGCCCGAGCCTGTCCTGTTTGCCGAGATCGACAGCGCGGACGATGCGCCTGTCGATGGTGGCGACGATGTTGGCGAGCACCCAGCCGAGCAGGACTCCGACGAGCCGCCGTTCGAGAAGGAGGTCGCGCCCGATAGCGAGGAAGGTGCTGCCTTGCTTGCCGAGGCCAATCGGATCGCCGCCGAGGCTGGATTGAACGGCGCGGGCGACAGCGCCCACTAAATCCGCGTGCAGCGGGAGCGGGGAGTGGCCTTGGTCGCTCCCCGTTTTTGCGTGTTCAGGGCGGGACGCCCGTCACACGCGAATTCCGGTCAGTCGCACCGGCCATAATAGTTCTGGCTATAGCTGCAATATTCGCGCGCCGCGCCGGTCTCGATAAGTAGCCGATTGATGTCGCGGCCATCGGCCAGATAGAGCCGCGCCACCAGACGCCCATAGCGATCATCGCCCAGCGACCCGATGATGATACACTGACCAGAGATCTGCGACGACAAGGCTTGCGCTGCCCCCGCGTCGTTCCGGCGTAGCTTTGGGCGCGTTACAAAGGAATGGCGCGAGGACCGCGCCATGCGTCCCCATCGAAGGATGCCGGAAAGCAGCAGAGGAACACTAAATTCCGGGAAGAAGGGAAGAAAGAAAGTTCGGCATGAGGGCACACCTTATGTGATTCGAACTTCCGCGAGACTTACTTTGAACCCCAGCGGAAGTAGAATGGTTGAGATGAGGCGTGCCTGATTAGCGTGCATTGAATCGCCTGGTGCTTTCACTTCCACAAAACGAACATCATCACCCTTCCAAAGCGTCAGATCGGGCCAACCGGCGCGAAGATCGTAGGGTGCTTTCGCAAATAACTGTGCGATCTGTGTAAGCCTCTCCGGACCTAGATGATCGAATAATTCGAGGACATGATTCAATCGCACGGCTGGGTAATATGCAGGCGACACTCCGGCAGTCGCTGAAATGATCTTCCAATTGCGTTCGAGCTGGTCATGCGTTGCATGGGCGAGCGTCTCAATCAGTTGGCTAGTGTCAAACTTGTCTTCGTCGAAAGCAACATTCTGGGCATAAAGGGCCTCGGTAAAAGTATCGGCATTCCTGCTGTCCAGCTTGGTGAATGATGCGGCCTTAATCAGCGTTAACATAAGACCGCCTTCTGCTGCGGCCCCGGCCCAACCCGCGTTCTCGTAGTGGGCGAGGGCGGCTTCTTCGACCGATGACCAGGCATCGCTTGCTTGAAACCGCCAATTTTTCTTTCCGCCAGATTCCAACTTCGCAATTTCATGCTCATTGCCAAGCCGATGTGCTTGCCGTTCAAACTTCCCCATTTTTTTGGCGCTACCTTGTTTGGATTTGGGGATAAGGGACTTTCTCAGTTTTTCCGCGCGTCTTGAAACGCCGACCTGCGGATCAATCGTCAGAGCTTTGTCATAAGCCTTTAATGCTTCATTTGGCTTGTCGGAGGCTTCGTGGATTTCACCAAGCAAGCGCAATGCCCGTGCTTGTTGCCAGCCTTCTCCTTTCTCGATTGTGCGGTTTAGCCCGTCGATCATGGCGCTCTTCAGTTCGCTGTCTGGTTTGCCATCAAAACCTTCAAGAACTTTACGGATGATACTGATATCGCCCTCGGCTATTTTTCGCTCCTGCCATCCTTCCCGGTCAACCATCGTTCCGTCGAAATTGTAGCCAACGCGCTCATCGCCTTCGCATAAGATAAACAACCGCCGATTTACGCTGTCAAATTCATAGCCGCTCGCCCATCCGGTTTCAGGCTCCCATCGCGCCATTTCCCGCGCTTCCTCAAGATCGAACAGGATGTAGCGGCAACTGTCATTGCTACCTGGTGCATTGGCCGTTTGGCAAATGGCGTAGCGGCCATCCGCTGACAGTCCGTTGCTTGAAATATTGGCTGCCAGTTCTTTCGCAATAAGCTGCGTTCCAGCGACGGAGAAAGCGTGGAAACACCCATTCAGTCGGTCTCCGAACATCCAGTCGTTAAAAATGAAATTGCCATTATCGGCTACTTGGCCGTCATTTGGCCGTTCAAGCCTGCCTTCCGCAATTATCTGGTCCTGTGATAGGAGTGTCCATGACCCATGCCCTTCATGGCGATGGCCACCTCTCGTGCCTTCGGGATTTCTGTCAGACCAGATGAGGCGATAACGTCCATTTGGCGATTTGGAATAACGACCAATGAAATCGAGCGCGTCGATAGAGATGAGGCCATGACCAAATTCTTGGATTTCTAGAGTGTGGGATTTCGCAGGCTGTTTCTTGGTTTTGGAACCAGTATCAGTCCCAAATATTCGCTTGAGGAGTGAGTTCATTTCGCGGCTCTTGCCCAGTCGGTCATGCGTCGCCGTTAAGGGTTTGCTGGAGCTCTGCAATTTCCTCGATGATAGCATCGAATGGCGGCGGATCGCCAAAGATCATCGTGTTCATCGCTTTATAATCCTGCCGAAGATCGTCAACCATTCCGCCTTCGGGGCAGAGCGCAAAAGTCGGTGGTTGTGCGGACGCGAGATCAAACGGCGCGCGGTTGAAGAACATGCGGGCATGCGCGACGCAATCCTCGCCCAACGCTCGGTTTTTGGTGGCCGATTGTCCCGTCTCCGACTGGATCAGACGGTATAGATCATAATAGTGCCGTGAAATGCGCTGGCCGTTGCCGCGCAGCTGGCCCCGGATTTCATACCATCGGCGCAGCCCGTGCAGGATCACCACCTTGTCCCAGAAGGTTCGCTCGGCATCGACAATCGTGACGTTGGGAACAGCAAGATCGATCCCTGGAACATCAGCATCTACATACGGCGTTATCGACCGGTTGGAGTTTGGATCGAGCGCCGATTTAGCGCCTGATTCAATCTTCACTGATTTGGCGATATAGGCGTCGGTCGGTGTTATGCTGGGATATAAGACCAGCAGGGTTTGCTGATCGGCAGGGTCCACTTCTATTCGGATCGCATTCTGCTCCAGACCATTTCGAGTGCAGACCTCTTCTGAAATTACGGCAAGGTGCTGCATCAGCGGGCCATTGATATGTGCTTCGCAAGCGTCTTTGATTGCATCGAGCGCTTGCTTGCGCTTGTTGCCACTCAACGCGGCCAGTTCATCGACTGAGGCAGGAACTCCAAGGTCATCGCGGAAGACTGTGACGTCGATGTCCTCTGAAAACCGTTGGATCAATCCAAAGCCCTTGGAAAGCGAGGTTCCGCCCTTGAACAACAGGCGCGGCCCTTCTGTGATGCCGTTAAACAGCGCATCGAGCGTCCAGCAGACCCAGAAATCCTTTTCGACATTCTGCGGGGTTGTTCCCATGCGTTGAGCCGTTGTGGTGAACAGACCTTGGCGCGTATCAATATCGGCCTGCAAGATGTCGTCAAAAGCTGGATTCATGAAGACGGCGTTTCGTTGGAAACAAGCGGGCGGAGCAATTCCTGCATCCAAGCCGGAAGGGCAGACATACCATCGGTGAGATCAGCGCGCAGCTGTGCGCCATGCTTTGGATCTTTAAGCAGGATAGATAATCTGTTTTTCCAACTTTCCATATCGTCGCCGGGCATCGTGTCGCGCAGCCAGTGCAGCGCTTGGACGATGCGCATCGCGGGACGGCCTGCCCAGAAAAGTTTGCTTGGCGCTGTCTGTTTGAAATGGATGGCAAGATTTCCGAGACTGATCTTTTTGGAGCGCGCTTCGCTATGAACGATGATCTTGGCCGGCACCGCATTGGTAAAGCCGAGATCGTTGGCCGCAGTCATCCCGTCAACCAATACCCGTATCTGGTCGCGCCGAACAATGGCATCGATAACGGCCTTTGGATTTGGCGGGTTATCCCGCTGCGTGAGGCTGTTGGTTTGGGGTTTGTCATAGAGTCCCCGGTCGATCCTGCGCAATTCGTTCGAACGGACAAGGCGCTGTAGGGTTTTATCGACGACATCACGGCTACCGAGGTCAAGAAAATCACTCGGTGTCCACACGGTGATCGTTGCACCGCTTTCGATGCGAGCAAGAATTTGCTCTTTCAGACTGGTGGAGGATTTTTTCATGTCCGAAATATGTAGCATGATTTCGGACAAAGTCGAGTTAGAAATGTCCGAAATATGTAGCATGATTTCGGACAATTTGTGCTCAACCAGCCATATCAGAACAAGCGGCCCATTTGGGAAGGCGCCCAAGATCATCTGATTCTGCTCTCACAAGACCATCAGCGCTTCCGGGAAAAGTCGAGCCATCGCCCGTCAAACCGGATACTCGTTATCGATTTGCGCTTCAGATTCTTGGGCCTCTTTGATCATCCGCCTTCATGCGCGCGGTTTCGACCCTAAAAATGGCTATTTGCTCACGCGCCGACGCATTTCTGCGGTTTTCAAATGTAACAAAATTTTCGCTTATGAACCTACTTCTATTCAGGCACCATTTTGAGCTATCGCTAACCCAATCAAAAGGTAGAATTATCCGCTAATTGATTGTGAGAAACGCAGCATAAAAATGAGATGGAGAAGTCCCTATGTCGGTAGCACACCTTATGCGGCAGGCCAAACGATATAAGTAGTAAGTTCAATGGTTTGATACGGTTACAATTGTATTCGTAGCCGTATGACAATGGTAATCGCGTACAACACATTGAGAAAAAAGAAATTTATGAGTAATTTGCGACTACAATTGTCATACCGCGTGGTTCACCGTCCGACGCTTGCGAATTTTGGCCCGATAGCGTAAAGGAACCTCGGTTTTCGTAATGCCCACCAGCCTCGAAAGAGGTTGGAAATATGGCTAAGACATATCGGGTTCTCAGCATTCGGATCGATGCCGACGCTGTCAGAAACCTCACCGTGCTCGCAGCGACGCTTGATTGCAGTCGGTCTGAAGCCGTCCGTAAATTGATCGATTTTGGACTGCCCTATGTGCAAGAGGGAATAGCGCCCAATTACGCCCGTCAGGCGCTGACCAGCGAATATGTCCAGATCGTCGCGGATATGATTGTCGCAGAACGTTTCAGCGACCGCCACGACGCGATTATCGAGGAAGCGCACAAGCGGGTTCGGAACTTCCATCACACCGCTCTGTTCGACGCCCAGTCCGGCAACGGTGGCGTGAACGGAGAGGGGGCCGATGGCTAATCCCGACCTTCGCTTCAACAAGAAGAATGTGACCGTCCGGCACGATAGCGCCCGCGGAAATGTGACCCGGAATAGCGGCCACTTCACCCGCGGCTCGCAGCTCTTCATCCACCAGATGTTGATGATGTTTGCGGGTATCAAAATCCCGTTCCTGATCTGGCTGGTCACCTTTTGCGCGATGGCTGTTGCGATGCTTGGCTTGATGATGGGAACCAACGAAACCAGTCTGTCGCTGATGAAGTGCTATGCTGCGATCTGGAACTATATCGGTCTCGATGCTGACAAGATGGCGACCCTGACATTGCAGGATGGGCACCGTGTCATTGTCCCGTTTTTCGATGTGCCCAACCATCCCAATGTGATCGCGGCATGGGCGCGCTTTACTGGCGCGCTGTCTGCGGCCTTCTTTATGTCGTTGCTGGTCGCCATACCGCTTTCGCTTTGGTTCGTCGGCCATTCGCGCGGTCGCGGGTCGTCGATCCTGGAGGAGCGGCACGAGCGCGGTGCCTTGCTTGTCGAGAACCAGATCCTGCAACGCGAGATTCGCCTTCACAACAGACGCTGCATGAAAGCTACGTTGGCCAGGCGCGATCCACCGCTGAGCATCGATGCGGTGCGCACCATGACGCCCGAGGAACGCAACGCGCTTGGCATTCACCGGCCCTATTCGCTTGCCGGCTGTCCATTTCCCTGGGGGCTCGAACAGTCTCATGTGATGATGATCGGCACCACCGGCACCGGCAAGACCACAGCTTTGCGAGACCTAGTCAGGCAAATTCGGCAACGTGGTCATCGTGCGGTCATTTTCGATCTGACCGGCGCATTCGTCTCCAGTTTCTATGATCCGCAGAGCGACACGATCCTCAATCCTTCGGATGCGCGATGCCCAAGCTGGTCGATCTTTGGCGACTGTAAAAGCTATGCCGATTTTACCGCCGCAGCCGAAGCCATCATCCCGAGCGCTAACAGTTCGGCCGATCCCTTCTGGCCGATGGCGGCACGCACTTTGCTGGTCGAGATGTGTTTGCGGCTTGTCGAACATCGCGAGGCCACGAACCGCCAGCTAGCGCATCAGCTGCTGTTCGCCGAATTAAGCGATATCAACGCCAAGCTCGACAACACGCTGGCCGAGCCACTGACCTCGCCCGCGTCGGCGCGCATGGCGCAATCGATCCGCGCGGTGCTCAACACTTATGCGCAATCGATCGTCAATCTTCCCGAAAGCGGGGAGGCATTTTCAATCAAGGACTGGATGACCGAGGACTATGAGGCCGGAAGCATCCTGTTTATCAGTTCCGACCATACCGACCTTGTCGTCAACCGGTCGCTTCTCACTTTATGGATGGATCTTGCGGTTAACGCGCTCATGCGCACCGAACGCACCCGCGACATCAAGACATGGTTCCTGTTCGACGAAGTCCATGCTCTCCACAAATTGCCCGCGATCGAGCATGGCTTGCAGACCGCGCGCGCTTATGGCGGCGCGTTTGTCCTGGGCTTGCACAGCTTCGACAAGCTTGCCGAGACCTATGGCGAAGAGGGCGCAGTCAATCTGTCGTCGTTGGCCCGGACCAAGCTCATTCTCGCGACGGCTGACAAGAACACGGCGGAAAAATGCGCCGACTTTATCGGCCATCGCGAAGTGCGCGAAATGGATGAAGCCTATAGCTATGGCTATAACAACACCCGCGATGCCAGCACCCTGACGCCGCGGACAACCGTCAAACCTCTGGTCATTCCCGACGACATTGCAAACCTTCCGTCGATGCACGGCTTTATTAAGTTCCCCGATGGTTTTCCCGCCGCACGCATCAGGATTGGCTGGCACGATAATCCAGAAGTTGCGCCGGGATTTATGCGCTCCGACCGCAGTCGCGACATCCTCATGAAAGAGCCGCCCGCGTCGGACGGCACCGATGGGGATAAAGACGACGGAGAAGGGGGCGCGCACGGCACGGTGAAGAATCCGGAACAGAAAACTGATAGGCGCGCATCGGCAGAGCATCAGGCAGCGGACGCGAAGCAGGATCTCAAATTCGATTATGCGCAATCGAGGGCGCGACCGGAGCAAGAAGACCAGTTGACGCGTGAAAATCGCGAGGGTGCTGGCGTGGAGGCGCCAGAGCATGACACCGCGCCGGATTTGGACATCGAGGCGGAGATATAAACGATGCTGTCCGTTGCCACCGTCAGTTCGTCATCCGGGGCCGCCGCCTATTTTGCCAAGGATGATTATTATACTGGCGGCGAGCCGGGCGAGCATAGCGAATGGGGCGGGCGCGGAGCGGCGGCGCTCGGCCTGAGCGGCGAGGTTACGAAAGAGGCCTTTGAGCGGATTCTCAATGGCCAGACACCCGATGGCGAACAGGTCGGGCGGCCCGGCCAGCGGCTGCTCGGAATGGACCTGACCTTCTCGATGCCAAAATCGGCCAGCATTCTGGCGCTGATCGGCGACGATGCACGGATATTGGAGGCCCATCGCCAGGCCGTGCGCAAAACCATGGCCTGGGCCGAAACGCGGTTTGCCGAGGGCCGCAGCTATACGAGAACTCGCGCTGGCGAAGCGGTGCGCACGGGCAGTCTTGTCTATGCGCTGTTCGAGCATGAAACGAGCCGAGCACTCGACCCGCAGGGCCACATCCACGCGATTATCGCCAATATGACCCGGATGCCCGATGGCAGCTGGCGGGCGCTGCATAACGGCCAGCTCTGGCAAAACAACACCACCATTGGCGCTGCCTATCATGCACAGTTTCGCGAAAGGCTTGAAAAGCTCGGCTATGCAACCCGCACCACCGGCAAGCACGGCCAGTTTGAAATTGCTGCCGTGCCCGAAAAGGCAATTGCCGAGTTCAGCCAGCGGCGGCGGACTATCCTCGAAAAATCGGCCGAGCTCGATATCAAATCGAGCGCCGGTCGCGCCGCTGTGACGCTACGCACGCGCGACGCCAAGCTCAATGTCGAAAATCGCGCAAGCCTGTTTCAGACATGGCGCGACCGGGCGCAGGCAATAGGACTGGATGCCTGGCAGCTGGTTCATGCTGCGGGGGCAAAATCGGCAGCCATGCAAAAACCAGCTGCGATAGCGGCGACTATGCGCGATATTGGCGCGCGGCTTGGGAGCGCTTTCAGGAACAATTCCGAATTGACCGATAGCGTTCTGGCAAACACTTTCCGTCCGGCGGAAGAGGTCGCGACGCAACATGCCACCGCCTCGGCCATTCATGCCCTCATCGAACGGGAGGCTGCGTTTGCTCCGACCGAAGTGATGCATCGGGCCCTGTCACTCGGCTTGCCCGGCGTGACGGCCGAAAGGGTCGAGAGCCGGGTCGCGATGCTCGTGGATGAGAGCAAGCTGATACCGGGCGTATCTAGGCGGCGTGACGGGGTGACCGAGCTTCTCACCACACCCAGGGAACTGGCCAATGAGCAGGCCATTCTTGACCATATTACGCGGGGCAGGGGAGCTTCAGCTCCCGTCATACCGGCCGAGGACATTGCAAGGCGATTGTCCGATGCTACGGAAAACGCGCTCAATGCAGGCCAGCGCGCCGCCGCAACGCTGGTGCTGTGTTCGGGGGACCGGTTTGTTGCCGTCGAGGGCGTCGCGGGCTCAGGCAAATCGACGATGCTTGCAGAGGTCGCGCGGCTTGCCAGCGAGGAAGGCAAGACGGTCATTGGCCTCGCCTTCCAGAATAAGATGGTGCTTGATTTGAAAGAAGGCGCCGGCATCGAGGCGCAGACGGTATCGGCCTTCGTCAACGCGCATATCCGGGTGGCAAATGCGACAAGCCGAAGGTCGAAGACGGGTCCACTCAAAGACACAATTCTGGTGGTCGACGAAGGATCGATGATCGCCAACAAGCCGATGAAAGACCTGATGCGTATCACCGAGCGGCTTGGCGCAGACCGCCTCGTAGTTGTCGGCGATCGCAAGCAACTTGCCGCCATCGATGCCGGCAAATCGTTTTCGCTGATGCAGGCGGGCGGGACGCAGGTTGCTCGCATGGACAAGAATTTACGGCAGCAGACCACACAATTGCGCACCATCGCAGCGCTCGCCAATCGCGGTGAGGCGGGGCTGGCGATCAGCATGCTGGGGAACAGCGTCCAGGAATCGTCCGACCATGTGCGGGACGCTGCGAAGGAATGGCTGGCCCTCAAACCGGCAGAGCAGGCGAGGACAGCGATCTTTGCGTCGGGGCGCGAGGCGCGGCGCTTGCTCAACAGCTATCTACAGGACGGCCTCAAAGCGAGCGGGGCCATCGATGGAGAAGGTAAGCGGGTACGCATATTGGAGCGCCTCAACTTGGCCCATGAAGAGCTGCGGGATCCGAATAGTTATCACAAAGGCAATATCGTCGATGTCGCGGTGCGGCGGCCGGAAATTGGGCTGGCCAACGGCCAGTGGAAAATTGTCGGCCGCGATCACAGGGGCAGGGTGCTGTTGGAGAAGGACGGCAAGCTCAAACACTTCAATCCTCAGACACTGCGGCCCGGTAAAACCAATAGCGGTTTTTCGCTCGCCACCGAACGCGAGATCGAGCTCCACAAAAACGATACGATACGCTGGACCGCCAACGACAAGGCGCGTGGCATCCATAACAGCGCGCGGGCGCGGGTGACTGAGCTGGGGAGAGACCATGTCACTATCGAGACGGCCGATAAGACTATAGTTTCGCTCACACATGACGATCCAATGTTGCGGCGGCTCGACCTCGCCTATGCCCTCAATATGCACATGGCGCAGGGCATGACTGTCGATAAGGGGATCGCGGTGATGGCCTCGCACGAGCGATATCTGTCGAGCCAGCAATTGTTCAATGTCACGGTTTCGCGGGTCCGCAACGGCCTTCGACTGTTCACTGACGATAGGGCGAAATTGTCTGCGCAAATCGAGCGCACGCCCGGCACCAAGACGTCTGCCATCGAAACGACGGGGAAGCTCGCTATCGATGAACCCCGCAATCACCGGGGGCAGGGGTCATTCCGCGACCGGAGCAAGGATGCAGCAACCGTGCTGCGGAGCGATAGCGCGCAACCGGTCAAGCCGGAGCCCGACAGAACCCCTGAAAGAACGATGGACTTGAAACTGTGAGGAAGGAGATTGGCAATGAGCCACTGGCAATATGATTATGTCGGGCGCTTCGGATCGGAGCGGGAAGCCGAAAATTGGGCAAAAGGCAACGGGATCGCCCTGACCGACATCCGCACGTCCGCCGACGGCGATGGCGTTCGCCTTGAGACACGCCGCTCGCAGGCCAGGCGTGATGACGGCCACAATGATTATCTGAACGGGCGCAAGACCGGGTATTTCAGATGATAATTGAAGGAAGGATAAGATCATGAGAAGAAGCGTGATGATCCTCGCCCTTGGCCTGGGGACCGCCGCTGCCGCCAATGAGGTGCCGGAAGAAGAACACAGCAATAGCGTTGCCGAGGCGCTCATGGAAGCGCTGGAGAGGGCAGCGCACGGGGCAGGGGAAGCTGCGAACAGACCGG
>JBPOET010000140.1:0-5282 GCA_051251675.1 Parasphingopyxis sp.
CATTCATCTTGAGGGGAGATGCCAGACAAGACGCAAGAACGCCAGATATGACCGCAGCGCCTCGCCCATCCGGCGTATCGCCGCGACTTTGGCCGTGAGCGGTTCCCAGTCATCGGCCTCGTCGATCCGCTGCCAGATCGCTTCCACCTCGTCGATATGCATCGAACACGGTCCGGCATCCGACCAATAGGCGTGGCTCGGCGGCCCTGACGCATAGACCGCCATGGCCGGTTCCAGTTTCGCGAAATGCGCGTTTTCATATACCGGATCGGCCGGGGAGGGCGCGCGCCGCTGGCCGCCGCGCCAGTCGAAGAAAAAGCGATCGATCGTGACATCGCTGTTGCCCAATGCCTGTTCGACCAGCGTCAGCAGCGCGATATCCTCCTTCGCCCCGCGCGAGGAAACCCCAAGCCGCGCCAGCATCTTCTCGCGAAACGCGTCCTGGTAAAGCGGGCCGAAGCCTTCGATGATCGGGATCAGCGGCTCGGCCTCCTCGATCAGCCTCAGGGAGACGGCGAGCTGGGCGATGTCCCAATGGACCGCCTCGGCCTGGCGGGCAAAGGCGTAGAGACCGGTCTGGTCGAAATAGGCGGCGGTGAAGCCGGGCTCCCATTTCGGGGTGAAACGCCACGGGCCGTAATCGAAGCTTTCGGTCGTAATCGCGATATTGTCGCTATTGAGCACGCCGTGCACGAAACCGGCCGCCATATAGGAGGCGGCAAGCCCGGCGCCGCCCGCCACGACATGGGCGAGCAGACGTTCCGGGGCGTCTTTGCCGGCGTCTTCGCCGAAATAGTGGCGGAGGCAATAGGCGATGAGCTTGTTCATGTTTTCCGGTTCGCGCAGCGTTGCGAGCCGCTGGAAGGTGCCGATCCGGATATGGCCATGGCTGAGCCGGACCATGACGGCGGAGCGGGTGGGCGAAGGTTCGTCGTTGCGCTCCAGCGCTTCGCCGGTCTCGATCAGCGAAAAGGTCTTGGAGGTTTCGACGCCCAGCGCCTCCAGCATTTCGGTGGCCAGAATCTCGCGCACCCCGCCTTTCAGCGTCAGCCGCCCGTCGCCGAACCGGCTATAGGGCGTCTGGCCGGATCCCTTGGTGCCGAGATCCATGAGCCGGCCGCGCGCATCCCGCATCTGCGCGAACAGAAAGCCCCGTCCATCGCCGATTTCCGGGTTGTAGCTGCGGAACTGGTGGCCGTGATAGCGCAGCGCGAGCGGCGAGGGGAGCGAGCCTTTGAGCGGCGCGAACCGGCCGAAATGATCCGTCCACTCGTCATCGCTCAAACCGGCAAGGCCCACAGTCTCGGCCCATCGGTCGTTGCGGAATCTGAGCCGGGTTTGCGGGAAGTCAGCCGCTTCCACCGGATCGTAGAAATCGCCGCCCAGTTCGTGGATCGCGGTTTCCGGCGTGTAAGTTGAAGCTTGCGGCAAAATCGTCATGGCCCGATATGGGGGGAAGCAACAGGAGAGCGCAAGCGTGGCGGACTATAGTGACGGGGTCTGGTGGTCGAATGACGGTTTACGGCTGCATTACCGCAGCTATGCCGGGCCATCGGACAGGCCGCCGATCCTGTGCCTGCACGGATTGACCCGCAATGCGCGGGATTGGGAGCCGGTTGCCGAAAGGCTGGCGGGCGACTGGCAGATATATGTTCTGGAGATGCGCGGCCGGGGCGAGAGCGCCTATGCGCCCGACCCGATGACCTATGTGCCGCTGACCTATGTCCAGGATGTCGAGGCTTTTCTGAAAGACCGGAATATCGATCGCTATGTCGCGTTCGGCACGTCGCTTGGCGGGATCATCACCATGTTGCAGGCTGCGACCCGACCCGAACGGCTCGCTGCGGTGATGCTCAACGATGTCGGGCCGGTGATCGAGGAAGCCGGTGTGGAGCGTATCCGCGGCTATGTCGGCAAGGGCGGCAATTTCCCGACCTGGCTTCACGCCGCGCGCGCGTTGCAGACGGGGTTTGGCGACATCTATCCGAAATGGGCGCTGGCCGACTGGCTGGCGATGGCCAAACGCCTGTGCAGGCTGCTGCCCTCGGGGCGTATCGGCTATGATTACGACATGCGGATAGCCGAGCCCTTCCGGGTGCCGGGCGGAGAATCGGGTTTCGACATGTGGACCGCTTTTGCCGGGCTGAAGGATGTGCCGACGGTTCTGGTGCGCGGAGGCCATTCGGAAATTCTCTCCGAAGCGACGGCGCTTGAGATGAAACGGCGCAAGCCCGACCTGGAGATCGCGACGGTTCCCGATGTCGGCCATGCGCCGGTGCTGGACGAGCCGGAAGCCGAGGCCGCGATTGACGGTCTTCTGGAGCGCGTTCGGCCGTGAGCGAGCCGGCGAAAATCCTGCATCTCCACTCGACCTTCTCGCTCGGCGGAAAGGAAGCGCGCGCAGTCCGGCTGATGAACGTCTTCGGCGCGCGCGCCAGCCACACCATCCTCAGCGCCATGCCCGAGGCGCTGGGCGCGCGCGATGCGATCGATCCCGCCATCGCAGCCGATTTTCCGCTGGACGCCCCGTCGCTGGTCGGCAAGCCCGGTCTCCGGCGATACCGGGCGCTGGCCCGCTATATGCGGCGATTCGATCTCGTCCTCAGCTATAATTGGGGATCGATGGACGGTGTCATGACGCACCGGCTGTTCGGTTCCCGGCTGCCGCCCATCATCCACCATGAAGACGGCTTCAATGCGGATGAGGCGGACCGGCTGAAAACCAAGCGTAACCTCTATCGCCGCATGGCCTTTCCGACGCTGCATGCGCTGGTCGTACCCTCGTCCCGGCTGCGCGATATCGCGCGCAGCGTGTGGAAGCAGCCCGAGGGACGAGTGCGGCAGATTTCCAACGGCATTCCCGTTTCGCGCTATGCCGAACCCCCGGAGCCCGGCGTCATCCCGGGCTTTGAGCGTCGGCCGGGCGATGTGGTTGTCGGGACGATCGCCGGGTTGCGGGAGGTGAAGGATCTGCCACGCCTCGTGCGTGCGGTGGCCGAATTGCCCGACAATGTCCGGCTCGTCATCGCGGGCGAGGGGCCGGAGCGGGAAGCGATAGAGGCCGAAGCGCGGCGGTGCGGAATTGCCGGGCGTGTGCTGCTGGCCGGGTTTCTCGACCGGCCCTGGCGCTATGTCGGCCATTTCGACATATTCGCGCTATCGTCGCGGAGCGAACAATTCCCGATTTCCGTCGTCGAGGCGATGGCGGCGGGCCTGCCGGTGGTGTCGCCCAGGGTCGGCGATGTCGAATCCATGGTCAGCGCGGAAAATCGGGAGCTTGTCGTTCTTGGGGATACGGATTTGGCCGGAGCGCTCGAAAAGCTGGCCGGGGACGGGGCGCTGCGTGCCGCGATCGGGGCTGCCAACCGCCGGGAAGCGGCCGACCATTATGATGAAGACCGGATGATCGACGAATATGCCGAGCTGTATGAAGGCGCGCTTGGCCGGCCAGGCTTATTCACAGTCTGAGTAAAGTGGTCGCATCCTGAGTAAAGTGGTCGCATCGCGCTGCAAAAGCTCCTATATGGCGGCTTGAAGAGGGTCGGAGTAAATATGTTCAAGGGTTTAAACGCGATCAACTATGGCGGGCGTGAGGTTCTGCCCCTGATCGAGGGCGGCAAGGGCGTTGCCGCCACCAATGGTATGAGTTCGGGCGCGTGGGCCGCGGCGGGCGGCATCGGCACGGTGTCGGCGGTAAATGCGGACAGCTATGATGCCGAAGGCCGGGTCATCCCGCAAATCTATCGCGGCAAGCGGCGCGTGGACCGGCATGAAGAGCTGATCCAATATGCGATCGACGGTGCTGTCGAGCAGGTGCGCCGCGCCTTCGAGATCGCCAGCGGCAGGGGCGCGATCAACATCAACGTGCTGTGGGAGATGGGCGGCGCGCAGGACGTGCTGCACGGCGTGCTGGAAAAGACCAAGGGCCTTGTCGCCGGTGTGACGTGCGGCGCGGGCATGCCGTACAAGCTTTCCGAAATCGCGGCCTCCTACCAGGTCCATTATCTGCCGATTATCAGCTCGGCCCGGGCGTTCCGGGCGCTCTGGAAACGGGCCTATTCGAAGGCCGCCGAATGGCTCGGCGCCGTCGTCTACGAGGATCCGTGGAAGGCGGGCGGGCATAACGGCCTGTCCAATGCCGAGGATCCGCTCAAACCCGAAGACCCCTATCCGCGCGTCAAGGCGCTGCGCGATACGATGCGCGCCGAGGGCATTTCGGACGATGTGCCGATCGTGATGGCCGGCGGCGTCTGGTATCTCAGGGACTGGGACCACTGGATCGACAATCCCGAACTCGGCCAGATCAGCTTCCAATACGGGACGCGGCCGCTGCTGACGCAGGAAAGCCCGATTCCCCAGGCGTGGAAAGACCGGCTGACGACCCTCGACGAGGGCGATATCCTGCTCCACAAATTTTCGCCGACAGGGTTTTATTCTTCCGCCGTTCGCAACGACTTCCTGAAGAATCTTGAGGCGAGATCTGAACGACAGATCGCCTTTTCGCTCGAAGCGGCTGGCGATCATCAATATCAGCTGGATGTCGGTGTGAAGGGCAAGAATTTCTGGGTGACCCGCGGCGACCTGCTGCGCGCGCGCGAATGGGATGCGCTGGGCTTCGCCATGGCGCTGAAAACGCCGGACAATACGCTGGTCTTCGTTACCCCGGAGGAAGCGGCGCTGATCCGCAAGGACCAGGCCGATTGCATGGGCTGCCTCAGCCAGTGCCAATTCTCCTCCTGGAAAGACAAGGACAATTACACGACAGGGCGCCTCGCCGATCCGCGCTCCTTCTGCATCCAGAAAACACTGCAGGATATCGTGCATGGCGGCCCGATGGACCACAATCTGATGTTTGCCGGCCATAACGCCTTCAACTTCAAGACCGACCCCTTCTACTCCAACGGATTCGTGCCGACGGTGAAGCAGCTGGTCGACCGGATCGCGACCGGGGACTAGGCCCTACGCTTACCTCGCGGGTAATTGCCGCTTTCCCGCCGCTCTGGCAGTCTTTCCGCCGCAGAGGGAGCGATTATGGCGGACCGCATTGCCTGGACGATATTGGCGCTTGTCCACCTGATGCCGGGCATCGCCTTTTTCGCGCCTTCGCTGGTGTCGCGGCTTTACGGCGTGGCGGCGGATTCGCCCCTGTTCCCGCTGCTCCATCACCGCGCCGCGCTTTTCGTCGTGCTGCTGCTGATCTGCATCTGGGCGGCGGTCGATCCGGGCGTCCGTCAGCTGGCGGCGATCGCCACGGCGGTTTCGATGCTCGGCTTTCTCGGTAT
>JBPOET010000141.1:0-5277 GCA_051251675.1 Parasphingopyxis sp.
CCCCTCTCCCCCTTCCCGGCCGCCACCCTTTTTCTTTCGGAGACACATGATGCCGCAACCCATTCTCCCGCCCTTTACCGAAGCGAGCGCCCGGGCGAAGGTCCAGGCTGCTGAAGACGCATGGAACAGCTGCGACCCGGACCGGGTTGCGCTTGCCTATTCGGAAGATTCCGAGTGGCGCAATCGCGATCGTTTCCTCAGGGGGCGCGGCGAAATCCGCTCTTTCCTCCGGGAAAAATGGGCACGCGAAAGCGATTACCGGCTGAAGAAAAAACTCTGGTCCTTTACCGACAACCGGATTGCCGTCCGCTTCGAATATGAATCGCGCGATACCGACGGGCAATGGTGGCGCAGCCATGGCAACGAGATGTGGGAGTTCGATGCCGACGGGCTGATGCGCCGCCGCTATGCGAGCATTAACGATCACCCGATCGATCAATCCGAGCGCCGCCTTTAACAGCCTAAATAGCTGCAATTGCGTAGAACTATCCTGGGGAATTGACATGATCCGCTATCTGGCAATCGGCTTTACGATCATCATGGCAATCATGGCGTGGGCCGCACTCATTCTGTTCGGTGCCAGCGAAGGCTGGGGCCGGGAAGCGCTGACCCGGTCGGAAACGCCGCCCGCCTTTGTCGATGCGGCGCGCGCGATGATCGATGCTGAACATGAAGGCAATCTCGGCCTCATTCTCATCGAGAATGGCGCGGTCGCCGAAAGCCATTTCACGTCGATCGGCGATCCGGTCGGGCCAGATTCCCTGTTCCAGGTTGCCTCGCTGAGCAAATGGCTGACCGCATGGGGCGTGATGACCCTGGTGGAAGACGGCGCGATCGATCTGGATGCGCCGGTTTCGGACTATCTGACCCGTTGGCAGCTGCCGCCCGCCGCCTATGACAATGACGGTGTGACCGTCAGAAGGCTGCTCAGCCATATGGCCGGCCTTGGTGACGGGCTAGGCTATGCGGGTTTCGATACGGACGAAGAGGTTCAGTCGCTCGAAGACTCGCTAACCCATGCGGCAGATGCGTCCCCCGGCACCATTGCCAGCGTGCGGGTTTCAACGCCGCCCGGCGAGGCATGGAACTATTCCGGCGGCGGCTATACGCTGTTGCAGCTTGTGATCGAGGAAGTCTCCGGTCAGTCGTTCAACACCTATATGCGCGAACGGATATTCGAACCGCTCGGCATGATGCGCACAACATTCGATCTGGACGAAGCCCGGGCCACCGGACTCGCCGCGAATTATAACGCGGCGGGCGAAGCAGAGCCCTTGCGGCGCTATACCTCGCTTGCCGCAACTTCGCTACACACCAGCGCGGGCGACCTAGCGCTGTTCCTGCAGGCACAATCACCCCAGTCATCGCCAGTAGGGCAGGGCGTCCTTGCACCCGAAACGCTCCGTGCCATGCGTGTTTCCCATGCCCGGGAAATGGGCGCGGACATCTGGGGCCTCGGCGTCATGCTCTACGCGCCAAACAACCGGGGCGATTTCATAGTCGGCCATGATGGCAACAACGAACCGGCCATTAACAGCGCGGTGCGTATGGATCCGGAAACGGGGGACGGGATCATTGTCCTGGAGACAGGAAGCGAGCTCCTTGCACCCCGGGTCGCAGGAGAATGGGTTTTCTGGAAAACCGGCAATGTGGACAATCTTCTGTTCGTGATGGAGTTGGGAAACACGATCCGCACGATTGTTATCGGCGCCTTCTTCATCCTGATGGCCGGACTGTTATGGGGCTGGCGCATCCGCCGGCCCGCCGCCCGCGCATCCGACGAGTGAGGCAAGCTACTTAGCGGCCATGGCGCCGCGGCGGTCGACAGAGCGCTTCAATGGCCCATTGATTGTCCAGCCCGTTATGGCCGGTTCCCGGCTCGTTTTATCTCCCAAAGGGAAATCCGCTCCGCCGAAGCTCGGAAATAGGCGGTGATTGCACTTGCATCGCACTTATTGTAACATAAATGTCATATTTGTAATTGCGTGTTTGGAGTGGCCGTCATGACGGGTGAAGTGAAACATACAGTATCGGCGTTCGACGACGAGTTGAACGAACTGCGCGCCAATATCCTCGAGCTGGGCTGGCGCACATCGCTGGCCATGGCCGATGCGATCCGCGCGCTGGAACAGCGCGATACGGATCTGGCGGGACAGGTGGTGATCGCCGATCGCGACATCGATACGCTGGCCGCCCGGATCGAGGCCGCCGCGGTCAACGTTATTGCTCTGCGCGCGCCTATGGCCGACGATTTGCGGGTGCTGGTGTCGGCGATCAAGATCGCCGCGCTGCTGGAGCGGACCGCCGATTATGCCCGCAATATCGCGCGCCGCGTATCGAGCGTCACCGCCAAATACCCCAAAAAGCTGCGCAAGCTGATCGGCGCGATGAACGATGCCGCGAAAGAGATGCTGGTCGATGTCGTCCGCGCTTATGCCGAGGGCGATGTAGAGCTGGCGGATGAAGTCTGCGCGCGGGACGATATCGTCGATGACCTGCATGACGAGCTGACCCAGGCCCTGATCGAGTTCATGATCGAGAAGCCGGGCCAGATCAGCCAGGCCGCGCATCTGCTCTTCATCAGCAAGCATCTGGAACGGATAGGCGACCAGGCGACGAACATCGCCGAGATGGTCACCTATACGGTGACGGGCGCCCAGCCCAGGGTCCGCGATACCGAGGCCGACCGCCTGGCCGCCTAGATACGGCGCTCGACATCCCAAATTTGCTGCATTAATACAATAATACAGCAAATAGGAGTTTGAACAGCCATGAAAGCCCTGATTGCGGCCCTGTGCCTTACATGGGTGGGGAGCGCAGCATCTGCGGAGGCCGCTTCGCCGCCTGCGGAAACGCGAACTTTTGAAGATACCGCGATAGCGATATCCGAAACCATGCATCGCTATCATTTTGATCCGGCTGTTTTGTCGGAACCGGAGTTTCTCGCCATTGAAACCCGGATTCACGAACTCGCCGCACGGGTCCAATCGCGCGAAGATTTTGTCAGAGGTTTCAACGAAATCTGGCGAGATGGCCCATTCTCGCATGTCATATTGCAGACCGCTTCTCGCAGCGCCGAGGAAACCGCCGCCTATCTTGATACCATACGGGTTGGTGAAACGGGTGCCAGCCTCAGTTGGTCGGGCGATGTTGCGGTTCTGACCGTCACGACGATGATGGGCCTCGATACCATCGAACAGATTGACGCCGCCTATGGCCAGATCGCTGAGCATGGCGCCGATGCGCTTATCATTGACCTGAGAGAGAATGAGGGCGGGGCGTTCGCGATATGGCCGCTTGTTGGGCACATATTGACTTCCCCCTTTGATTCCGGCGTATTCACATCGCGGCGATGGAATGATCTGCATGATGTGCCGCCGACACAAGCCGATACGGAGGCTGTTGCCCCCTGGCAGGGCTGGTCTGTTCGAACCTTCTGGCGCGATGTACAAGACGACCTTTTGATCAGGGTGCAGTTTCAGCCGATCGATCCGGCGTTTGCCGGGCCGGTATTCGTTCTGACGAGCAGCGAGACGGCAAGCGCGGCGGAACTTGCGACCGATGCGTTGCAAAGCTCTGGACGGGCCGTTGTGATCGGTGAGCGGACGGCCGGCGAAATGCTGTCACAAAAGCTCTATGACATTCCGCAGGGCCTCCATCTCTACCTGCCAATTGCCGACTATTTCTCCGCGCAAAATGGCCGGATTGAAGGGGTTGGCGTCACTCCCGATATCGAAACCGATGCCGGGGATGCCATGGCCGTGGCGCTTGAACGCGCTGCCGGGGCCGCGCGCTAAAAATCCACCTCGGCCCGCACGCCGAAGCTGTCCACCGAATAGTTTCTGTCGAACCCGGAGGGCACGGCGGCATCGTCATATTCGATATGGCCATAGCTGAGCGACAGCCGCGCATGATCGACCGGCGTCCAGATTACCGATGCGCCGATCAGGTTCTGCCGCCCGCCGATCACGCCGGCGTCGTTGAGATCGAGATAATCGTAGCGCACATTGAGCTGCACCGCGCCGATCCCGCCTTCGTCCACGGTGCGCGCGGGGCGGGTGCGGTTGAACTTGCCGCCCGAATAGCCGCGCGTGTCGCCGGGTGTCAGGAAGAGGCCGGCCTCGGCATAGCCGCCGAAAAAGGTCGGATCGTCCATCCCGAACAGCTCCGCCTCAAGCCAGTGAAGCTCGGCGACCGCATGGAAGGGCCCGCGGATCACCGCCGCTTCCAGTCCGTAGCTCGTCTCTTCGGTGACGGGCAGGGTGGGGGTGGCGATCAGCCGCGTATCGGTGGAATGGACGAGCGGCCGCTGGCGATAGCGCGCGCCCGGCTGGCTCTGCAGGTCCCGCCAGTGCAGCGATCCGCCGAAATGGAGCTGCGCCCCGCCGACTTCGGGGCTGTAAACGGCGCGCGTATCGAAGGAATAGCTGTCCTGCTCGTCATTGGTCAGATCGTCGATATTGGCCGTGAACACGCCGCCATCCCAGCGGAAATCGCCATTGGCGTAATTCACCGACAGGCCGACCCGCCGCTCGAACCCGAAGGCGTCGGTAAAGGCCGCCCGCTCGATAAAGCTGGTGAAGCGGCTCGACGTCAGCTCCTCGAGCGACTGGAACGGATTATGCTGGCCCGCGGTGATGGTGACATTGCCGGTCTCGTAGCTGATCAGCGCATCGGTGAGCGTCACGTCGTTATCGGCGAAATCCAGCTCGATCTTATATTCGAAGCCGCCGGGTATCGCGCCGCGCACGCCGATCCGCCCGCGCCTCAGTTCGTTCGACCAGCCCAGCCCCGGATCCATCAGCCGGTCCCGCCCGCTGACATAGCCCATGTCGTACTGGATGCGCCCGAACGGCCGGAAGTCCCAGCCGCTTTCGGTGCGCACCCGCGGCGCCGCGCCCATCGAGATGGCGGGAGCCGCCGCAACGGCCTCGCTCGCCTCGGTCGCGACTGCCTGCGCCGCAACCGCCGCCGCACTGGCCTCAGCCGCCTGGCTGGCGACAGCGGTCTGCGACCCGACCAGCTGCTCGACCATGGCCTCCAGCGTCTGCACGCGGCTCCGCAATTCTTCCAGTTCGGCCTGAACCTCTGGCGGTACATCCTCGGCAAGGGCCGGCGTGCTGACGATCATCGCCGCGGCACAGGCCGACAGCGCAAGGGCGGTATGTTTCATTTGGATGAAGCTCCGATGACAATTTCGCCCCGGCTCTATGACGCAAATGTTACGACACGATGAGCTTTGTGTTGCGGTTATATGACAGGCTGTTTGGTCAGACT
>JBPOET010000142.1:0-5246 GCA_051251675.1 Parasphingopyxis sp.
CCATAGCCCGATGGAGGATGTCATTCACATTGGTTGCCACGATGAGCCGTGCGACGGGCAGACCCATCTGCGCCGCCGCATAGCCGGCAAAGACATCGCCGAAATTGCCTGTCGGCACGGAAAAGGCGATGGCCCGATCCGGTGCGCCCAGCCGGACGGCGGAATAGAAATAATAGACGATCTGGGCCGCGAGCCGCGCCCAGTTTATTGAATTGACAGCCGACAGCGTAAACCTGTCGGCGAATTGGGCATCCCCGAACATCGCCTTTACGAGCCGCTGGGCATCGTCGAAATTGCCCTCGATCGCGATATTATGGACATTGGGTGCGAGCACCGTTGTCATCTGCCGCCGCTGGACCTCGGACACACGGCCCTTGGGATGCAGCATGAAGATATCGACCTTTTCGCGGCCCGCCAGCGCATCGATAGCCGCCGACCCGGTATCGCCCGACGTTGCCCCGACCACCGTCAGATGGCGATCCTTGCCCGAAAGAAAGCGCTCGAACAACAGGCCCAGCAATTGCAAGGCCACATCCTTGAACGCCAGGGTCGGCCCGTGAAACAGTTCAAGCAACCAGTTGCGCTCGTCGAGCTGGATGAGCGGCGTGACCGCCTTGTGGGAAAAGCGCCCATAAGCGGCTTCGCACAGGTCGCGCAGCTCTTCCTCGTCCAAAGCGTCGCTGACAAAGGGCGCCAGCACCCGCACAGCGGTTTCGGCGTAGGACAAACCGGCAAGAGCCGCTATGTCCGCGTGCGAAAATTGCGGCCAGCTCTCCGGAACGTAAAGCCCGCCGTCGGATGCGAGGCCGGCAAGCGTCGCTCCCTCAAAACCAAGCGCCTCGGCGCTACCCCTTGTACTGATATATTGCATGAGTGAGGGCCTTAGTCAGGGCCGACTGGCCCGGCAACATCGGATTCACCCGGAGCGGGAAGCGGTAGCGGGCTCGTCCACAGGGCTTCGTTGCCAAATCCTATCACGGGATCGTCGATCACCGGGATCGACGCAATTGATTTCGCGGCATAATCGCCATTGTACCAGGACAGACGCGGCGCGCCTTCCGGCTCATTGGCAGATGGATCGCGCGGCGGGCGTTCGCCATCGTCCTGCGGCGGCGGTGGTGGTTGCAGCGGCGGTGGCGGCGGACCCGGCGGCGGTGTTTGTAGCGCATTGCCAGGCGATCCCAGGAAGCAAAGCCCAAAGGCAGTGATCATCGCCCGACCGCGCTTCATGCCAATTCGCCCAGTCTGCGCCTCAGGGCGAGCGCATACACTATTCCTGCGGCGGCGGCGAAGAAGAACCATTGGATGGCATAGAGCAGATGATTGTTCGGAATGTCTTCCGGCGACGGCAGGGCCACCGCCTGCAGCCCCGCCACGGGTTCCTCGGAAACCAGCCGCAAACCGAATTCCGGATCCAGCGTGATGACTCCGGTCACTTCACCGCCTTCCCAGCCTTCGGGAGAATTCACGGATTGGGACCAGCCCATCACCGCCTGCATGCCCGGTCCCTCACCGCCGCCCGTGCGGCATGCTGCAATATGACGCCAGCCAACATCCCCCGCGCGGTTCTGGCCGGCAATGGCACGCCAGCTCACCGGCTCCAGGCAAAAGCCCGTCGCCCGGCGAAAAAGCAGATCCATATCGGGCGTCTCGGGCCAGGCAACGGGTGGCATGGTGGCGGCCTGAGCATAACGATCGAGCAGGGCCTCTTTTTCCGCCTTTCGCTGCAACTGCCAGACACCAAGCCCGATCATGCAGGCCATGGCGGCCAGCACAAAGGCGGTGGGGATAAGCGGAAGCTTCATTCGCCCGGATCTCCATCCACCGGCCTGTCATCCTTGATCCGCCCTTCCCGCGCCGCGTTGCGATATTCCAGCGACAGCAACACGCCTTTGCCGACCCGCAGACCGAACACCACGGCAGCCGCAGTAAAAGGAACCCAAAGCAGGATATGCACCCAGAAAGGCGGCTTGAAAGAAAGTTCGACAGTCAGAGCCAGCGCAACCACAAGCGCGCCGATGATGAGCGTCAGGAACGCCGCAGGCCCGTCACCGACATTGAAGCCGGCATAATCGAGATTGCAGGCCCGGCACCGCGCGGCGAAATGCACCGGGCCGTCGAACAGGGTCCGTGCGCCGCAACGCGGACACGCGCCGGCGATTCCCGATTGGAGAGGGGTGGGTTCGCTCATCGTGTGCGCGCCCACCGCTCTTCCATGGAACGATTAATGGATCTCGGCGCCCGCGCCGCCCCAGACATAGATGGAGACGAAGAGGAACAGCCATACGACATCGACGAAGTGCCAATACCAGGCGGCCGCCTCGAAACCGAAATGCTGTTTTGGGGTGAAGTCCCCCTTATAGGTGCGGACAAGGCATACGGCGAGGAAGATGGTGCCGACGATAACGTGGAAGCCATGAAAGCCCGTCGCCATGAAGAAGGTGGCGCCATAGATGTTGCCCGAGAAATCGAACGCGGCATGCGCATATTCATAGGCCTGGATAAAGCTGAACAGGATGCCGAGCAGGATGGTGAGCCACAGGCCCGCTTTCAGGCCTTCGCGATCGCCTTTGAGCAGGCAGTGATGCGCCCAGGTTACCGTCGTGCCCGAACAGAGCAGGATCAGCGTATTGAGCAGCGGGAAGCTGAACGGATCGAAGACATGGACGCCTTCGGGAGGCCAGGTGCCGCCCAATACATCCGAAGGAAAGAGCGCCGCTCCGAAAAAGGCCCAGAACCAGCCAACGAAGAACATCACCTCTGAGGCAATGAACAGGATCATGCCATAGCGCAGATGGAGCTGCACAACGGGCGTATGGTCGCCGCCATTGGCTTCGCGGATCACATCGACCCACCAGCTGAACATCGTGAAGAGGACGGCGCCCAGACCGGCAAAGAACAGCCAGCCTCCATAAGGTTGTTCGTGCATCCACATGATGCCGCCAACCGCCATGCCCAGTGCGCTCATGGAACCGATAAACGGCCAGATGCTCGGATTGACGAGATGATAATCGTGTTCGGGGGCGGCTCCAGCCATTGCGCTCAAATCCCTTTAGTGAAGCGTGTGAATCAGGTCTCTAACCCTAGGATGCGTTTTCGTCCACGGGGTAGAAAGTATAAGAAAGCGTAATCTCCTCGACATCGCCGATATCGGGGTCGTCAAGAATCGCCGGATCGACGAAATAGGTAACCGGCATCCGGACGGCCTCGCCCGGCTGCAGCGTCTGCTCGGTGAAGCAGAAACACTGGATTTTGTTGAAATACTGCCCCGCTTCCAGCGGTGTGACATTGAATGTCGCCGTCCCCGTAACAGGCCGCGTACCGAGATTTTCGGCACGGTAAAAGGCTATCTGGCGTTCGCCGATCCCGATCCGGTTGGTATGCCGTTCGGGCACGAAATTCCACGGCAGATCGCGCGACGTATTCGAGTCGAACCGAATCGTGACCATTTCGCCCGTGGCCACCAAATCGCCGGCCATCGCGTCGACACGCTGGGTCGTACCGCCAAATCCTGTCACCTGGCAGAAGATCCTGTAGAGCGGCACGGAGGCGAATCCGAGCGAGACCATCCCGGCAACCAGGAGCGCGGCCATAATCGCGCTGCGCCGGTTTTTCCTCTGCAGGGCGAGACTCATGAGGCCACCATCAGCTTGGTCAGCGTGATCAGATAGAACAGCAATGCGAGCCCGCCCAGGATCAGCCCGGTAACGATCGCACGGCTGCGCTGGCGCTTCCGAACGGTTTTTTCCTCTTCCGGTGTCATACGCTTACTCCCATTGCCGGCCCGAGAGGCACCCAGGCATCGATGACCAATGCGCCGAACAGGGCGAACAGATAGAATATCGAAAAAAGGAACAGCCGCTTTTCGGGGACCATCCTGGCCGGTTTTGTCGACGGGTTGCGGACCACGGCAATTGTCAGCAGGAGGAAAACCGCGCTCAGCAGCGTTGCCGTCACACCATAGATCGGCCCGGCCAGGCCAAGCGGCCATGGCGCAATGGCCACAGCAATCATCGGCAGCGCATAGAGCAGCATCTGGCGGCGCGTGGAACGCGGGCCGGCGACAACCGTCATCATCGGCACGCCTGCGCGTGCATAATCCGCATTGACATAGAGGGAGAGCGCCCAGAAATGAGGCGGCGTCCAGAGAAAAATCAGGGCGAAAAGCAGGATCGGCATCAGGGTGATATCGCCCGTCGCCGCCGCCCACCCGATCATGGGCGGGAAAGCGCCCGCGGCCCCGCCGATCACGATATTCTGCGGCGTCCGGCGCTTGAGCCAGATTGTATAGATGCAGACATAGAAGAGGATCGTCACGGCAAGGGTTGCCGCTGCGAGCCAGTTGGCCGCCAGCCCCATCAGCAGAACCGAGAAAGAGCTCAAACCGACGCCGAAATGCAGCGCGGTATCGCGGGCCATCCTGCCGGCCGGGAGCGGTCGGTCTTCGGTACGCTTCATCCGCGCATCGAGATCGGCCTCATACCACTGGTTCAGCGTTGCCGCCCCGCCATGGCCAAGCGCAATGGCAAGAATCGCCGTGAAGGCGAGAACGGGATGGAGCTGCACCGGCGCGGCCAGCATGCCGGCCAGCCCGGTAAAGACCACCAGCTTCATCACGCCGGGCTTGGTCAGCGCATAGAAATCGCGCCAGTCGGCTATAACCGGCGTGGCCTGCGCTCTGGCCGTCGATGAGGCGGTTGCTGTATTCATATCCTTCTCACAAACCCGTTAGGGCTGAGCCTGTCGAAGCCCGCTCCTCCGATCAGAGAACCGCCCTTCGACAAGCTCATGGCTAACGGGCTTCAAACGGTGCTAGTCGATCTTCGGCAGCTTGTTGAACTGGTGATAGGGCGGCGGGCTCGACAGAGTCCATTCGAGCGTCGTTGCACCCTCTCCCCAGTAATTATCGGCAGCCTTTTTACCGGCTACCAGCGACCAGGCCATGTTGACGAAGAAGATCAGCATACCGACCCCCATGATCACATAGCCATAGCTGGCGATCTCATTCCAATAGGCCTGGCTATCGGCATAATCCGGATAGCGGCGCGGCATGCCGTCCAGCCCCAGGAAATGCATCGGGAAGAACAGAATGTTCACACCGACGAAGAAAACCCAGAAATGCAGGTGGCCGAGAAACTCGTTGTACATCTTCCCGAACATCTTGCCGAACCAGTAATACCAGCCCGCGAAAATGCCGAAGACGGCGCCCAGCGACAGCACATAGTGGAAATGGGCCACCACATAAT
>JBPOET010000143.1:0-5234 GCA_051251675.1 Parasphingopyxis sp.
GGACATGGCTGCTGAGAAAACGCTCCGGTCCGCTGCGCTCGAGCGCCAGCTCCGCATTGACCTGCGCCCAGCCATTGCCCGGTTCGCCGAGAAGCATGTCGGCAGGCACCAGGACATCGTCCAGGAAAACCTCGCAGAAATGCGCGTCGCCGGTCTGGTCCTCAATGGGCCGGATGGTAACGCCCGGCGAGGAGAGGTCGATTATGAGCTGGCTCAGGCCGGCGCGCCGATCGCTTTCGTCGCTTCCGGTCCTGACAAGGGCGATCATATAGTGTGCGTGCTGGGCGTGGGATGTCCAGATTTTCGAGCCCGTGACGCGCCAGTTTTCGCCGTCGCGCCTGGCCCCTGTCCGCAGCGAGGCGAGATCGGAGCCGGAATCCGGTTCGCTCATGCCGATGCAGAAATACAGCTCACCCGCAGCCATGCGCGGCAGCAACCGGGCCTTTTGCCTTTCGCTCGCGTAACGCAGCAGCATCGTGCCGCTCTGTCGGTCGGCAAACCAGTGCGCGGCTACCGGTGCGCCTGCGGCAAGCAGTTCCTCCACGATCCGGTAACGGACAAGATGGCTGGCCGCCTTGCCGCCGAATTTTTCCGGCCAGGTGAGGCCGATCCAGCCTTGCTTTCCCAACTCTTCGCTGAACCGCGCGTCGCAGGCCGACCAGCTTCTCGCTCGTTCGGCGGCCGGGGATGAGTCCAGCCGTTCATCCAGAAATGCGCGAATGGTCTCGCGTCCCGGTGCGCCTTGGGGCGATATGCGGATGGGCGGGAAATCGGGGATCATGATAGTGGCGTTTCCCCGTGCAAATGCGTGACCGGACCTGAGCCCATCTGCGTCTCTTCCAACTGGACTGTTCGGTCTCAAAGACTATCGGAGCACCCAATCAGCAGCACCTCGCATCGCGCTCACTTCTGGGGCGGGGGCTCCACCGCCAGCCGGAGCTTTCCCCGGCTTCGCGATGGAAATGCGCCCTAGGTTGCGATGTGAAAGCCGCCATCGACCGAAAGATGCTGGCCGGTCACATAGCTTGCGGCGTCGGTGAGGAAGAACCATGTGGCCGGGGCCACTTCCTCGGATCCGGCAAAACGGCCGAGCGGAATCTGTTTGAGATAGCGATCGCGGAATTTCTCGGCGCGGATCGTGTCGGTCATCGGCGTCTCGACAACGCCGTAACAGATGCTGTTCACCGTGATGTTATGGCGCGCCCATTCGCGAGCCGCGCTCATCGTCAGGCCGAGAACGCCGGATTTCGCCGCGCCATAGTTGATCTGGCCTATCGTTCCGCGGCGTCCGGCATCGGAGGAGATGTTGACTATCCGCCCGGGAACGGCATCGCCATTGCCCGCCTTTTCGATCAGGGCCTGGCCGACCGCGCGCAGACACAGAAAGGCGCCCGTCAGATTGACGTCGATAACCTGCTGCCAGGTATCGAGGCTCATTTCATGGGCCATGGCGGCACGGACGATACCGGCATTGTTGATCAGGCCGTGCAGATCGCCGAACTGGCCCAGTGTCTTGCTCACCAGCCCGTTGACCTCGCTTTCGTCGGCCACATTGGCGGAGATGCAGTGCAGGTTCGGACTGCCGATTTCGTCGGCGACCTGCTCCAGCGCCTCGGCGTTGATGTCGACGAGTGCGATCTTTGCGCCCTTTTCGATGCCGAATTCGGCCAGCGCGCGGCCTACGCCCTGTGCGCCGCCGGTGACGATATAGGTTCGGCCTTCCAGCCCGAATGGGTCAGTCATGCAATTTCTCGCTTCTATGATTGGGAAAAGGGCGCGTTCAGCACGTTCCGATGACGGAGATGCTGCACACATTCTTGTTGGGAAAGCCGCCCAGATTGTGCGTCAGCCCGAGCGTTGGCGCGTTGAGCTGCCGGTCTCCTGCATTGCCGCGCAACTGCTGGTAGAGCTCATAGACCATGCGCAGGCCGGTCGCGCCGATCGGATGGCCGAAACATTTGAGGCCGCCATCGATATTGCACGGAATTTCGCCGTCGCTGTCATATTTACCGGCCAGCACGTCCTGCCAGCCACGGCCGATATCGGACAGGCCCAGATCCTCCATCGTCACGAGCTCGGTGATCGAGAAACAGTCATGCACCTCGATCAGGTCCAGCTCGGCGCGCGGATCCCTGATGCCGGCTTCGCGATAGGCGCGTTCCGAGGCAATTCTCGTCGTCATCGCATAGCTGCCGTCCCAGCTGTCATGGCCGATTTCGGAACCGTTGCTGAGGGCAAGCTGCATCGATTTGACGGTCACCAGCGGGCCGCTGCCGCCCAGTTTTTCGGCGATTGCCGGGGTTGTCACGATAGCGCAGGCCGATCCGTCGCTGACGCCGCAACAGTCGAACAGGCCCAGCGGATAAGCGATCATCGGCGCGCCCAGTATCTTCTCCTTGGTCACCCGCTTGCGCAGATGGGCCTTTGGATTGAGCGCACCATTTTCGTGGCTCTTCCAGGACACATGGGCCATCGCTTCCTTGAGCTGGTCCATGTCGATCCCATGACTGGCGACATAGGCGCTGGCGAACTGGGCGAAACTGCCCGGTGCTGTCACGCTGGGAAACCACAGATCTTCGAAGGTACCCTTGGTGCGCTCCGGTAAACCGCCATAGCCGGTGTCCTTGAGCTTCTCGACGCCGAGCGCGAGCGCGATGTCATACGCTCCCGATGCAACGCCATAGACCGCGCCGCGCAACGCTTCGGTCCCCGTGGCGCACATATTTTCGACGCGTGTCGCCGCGATGTTGGGCAGGCGCAGTGTCGAGGAAAGCGAGAGCGCGGACTTGCCGGGCCCCTGATCGTCCGACGACAGGCCGAACCAGGCCGCCTCTATCCGGTCGCGTTCGATATTGGCGTCGGCCAGCGCTTCGCCGAAAGATTCGACCATCAGGTCCTCGGCGCTGCAATCCCAGCGTTCGCCGAACTGCGAACAGCCCATGCCGACGATGGCAACCTTATCACGAATACCTTCAGCCATTGGCGTTTCCTTTGGATTGGGGGGAGGGGGAGCGCGGCGGTACGGCCTTCCAGCAATAGCGCCGGAATGCGCGCTTTTCGTCGATATCCTTGATGCGGAACTGCATGGCGAGCGGGGCGCCAACCGAGACTTCGCCCGGTTCGAAATCGCTGAATTCCAGCATCGCCACGCCGCCGCCTTCGAAGCGGACATTGCCGTAGACAAGAGGCGGGTTGAACGAGAGCGCCAGCCAGTCCTCGGTAAAGGATTTCACCGAAGCGGGTTTGTCGGCAAACGGCTCGGGCTTTTGGGTGTCGGTTTGCCGGCATTCGGGATTGGCGCAGATCCGGCTCATTGGAAACTGGGGCGTGTCGCACGCGGTGCAGCGTCCGCCGACACAGCTCGTTACTGTCTGACGGTGCCGATAGAAGGCGGACTGGGCGGTGCGGTTGTCGCGTTCGGCCCGCATGCCCCAATCCATCGCGACATGCCCGTTGAAGGAGAGGAAGCGCAGATAATTGTCATCCGCGACGCCGCTTTCCAGCATCGCGTCGGCCCCGGTCATCGCGGCGGCCTTGCCGATATTATCGGTCGCCCGGAACAGGAGCGCCTCTGCGCCCTGACCATAGCCCAGAACGAGGATGAGATCGCCGGGTGCGGCGGATTGCAGCGCCTTGGTCAGCAGAAGCAATGGATGGCCAGTGCCTGTATCGCCGCAATCGGCATGAAGATCCGGTGTGACGGCGCTTTCCGGAATGCCGCAGCGACCGGCAACCGCTCTCGCGTCGCGTCCGCCCAGCCCGGCGGCGACGAAATGCGCGATGGCCTCGCCGGCAATATCGTTCTGGTCGAGCAGCTCTTGTATGACAGGCGGAATGATTTTCATCACGCCCTCGTCGCGCGCCCAGCGCTCTTCGAGCTGGTAATCGAAATCGGAATCGCTGGTCCGGTAGTGATCGGTAAAGTCGATCGAAACCGCCGTGCCGCCCAGATAGTCGGCGATCAGCTCCTCGGAGCCGGTGACAAGGGCCGCCGCCGCGTCGCCAAGGCGCAGCTCCTGCGCACTGCCCGGCCGGGTCAGGCGCTTGTCGGACGCCACGACCATGGTGTCGCCCGGGCCGTCAAGCGCGGTGCGCAGCGCGCCCACGCCGGCCCGCAATGACCCGCCTGCATCGGTGCTTCTGATAGCAGAGGGGAGGGATACCGCCTCGGCGATCAGGCCCGCATTCTGGCGATCGGCAAAGGGCATCGTCGTCGAGGCAAAGAAAAGCGCCTCTATCGCAGCGGAGTCCGGCACGGCGGAAATCGCCAGGCGCGAGGCTTCCACCGCCATTGTCAGGCTGTCTTCATCATGCGCGCAAATCGCCCGGCCGCCCCTTGCCGCCGAGGCCAGTCCGGGATTGGCCCAGGCATTGGCCGCGCCGATGGCTTTTCTCGCAAGCCTGCGCCTCGGCACATAGGCGCCGAACGAAACGATGCCGCGATGTTGCAATAGAGTCTCCTGTGACAAGTCGGCCATAGACCGGGCGCAGCATCCGCGTGCGGCCCCGCCCCCTGGCGAATGCCGATCTCGCTAAGCCGAGCCCGGCTCAGCTTGAACTCGCATCGAAGTCGCTGGCGGTATGAGCGCGGTCAGTTCGGCGTCGCGCCGCTTGGCCCGTTGCTCTGCACATTGCGTTCGGACCGGGCCATCTGGCGCAAAATGCCGCGCATCTGGTTTATCGCCGCGTCCGCTTCCAGGGCGGTGCGGGCTATCGGTTCGCCCGGCTCCTTGAGCAGTAACTCCTGCTGGGCCTCGATGATCGTACGGTCTTCTTCGAAGGCCGCCAGAGTGCCGGCAAGCAGCTGTTCCAGGGATTCTTCGGACTCGCTTCGGGGCAGGCCGATCGAAAAGAAATAATGGGCGGTATTGGCGGTTTCCGGCGTTACCGCCTGCGCGCTGAAATTGCTCAGGGCACCGTCGATTGCGATCGCCTTGCGGGGTGCCGCTCCGGCGGGCTGCATTGCCGTTCTGACGGTAAGAATGCCCGGCGCGTCGAATTCATAGATGTTGAGCATGTCCATGCGCGCGTCCTCTGGGAGTTCGCTCCTGAAAATCGGCGGTGGCGGAATGTCTGGAAACCAGCGTTCGAACCGGAACCCTTTATCCCGTCGCGAGATATCCGGTTTGCAGGACCAGTCCGCCCCGCCCCCGAACGTGTTGCGATGGACAAATTGCAGATGGGAAAAATCGAGAAGATTGTCGTGGATCAATCGCGCATCGGCCGCATAGTGC
>JBPOET010000144.1:0-5234 GCA_051251675.1 Parasphingopyxis sp.
CAACCACGGCCGGTATCGGGATTTCTGGAATCAACCTGAGCGTGCGGCGATCTATGCCTTTTCAGGCGATGTCTATACGGGCTTCGAAGCGAAAACGCTTGATGATGAGGCCATCCGCTTCGCGCAGGACCATCTTCGCATATTGTCGGGCCTGTACGGACTTCTGCGCCCCCTGGACGCGATTCGCCCCTACCGGCTGGAAATGGGCACCAGATGGGCGCCGCGATACAAGAAACTAACCGATTTCTGGGGCAACAAGATCGCCGCTGTCGTGGCTGCGGATCTCGAGGCAGACGGGTCGGACACGATCATCAACCTTGCAAGCCAAGAATATTGGGGCGCCGTGAACGGTTCCGACAGCCTTGCGGACAAGCGCGTCATCACTATCGACTTTCGGGAAGAGGGTCCCAAGGGCCTGCGTTTCAACAGTTTCGAAGCCAAGCGCGCGCGGGGCATGATGGCCCGGTATATCTGCGAACATGCACTTGCCGACCCCGAGGCGATCAAATCCTTCGACAGCGATGGCTATCGGTACGTTGAAGGCGGCCCGGACGACGATAGCTGGCGTTTCGTCCGCGGTTAGCGGAGATTGGACGCAAAGCCGCAGTCCCGGCGTATTTCGTATCGGATGCGGCACACGAACATCTGTGGATAAATCCGGCTTTCTGCTCGCTACTTTCCTGCAGTTTTGCTAGGGTTTTTTCGATTATTTCATAGTGGAAAGTAACGCTTTGAGCGACGACCAGACCGTTTTGGCCAGTCCATCGGACATTAGCCCCATCAACATCGTTGATGAGATGAAGACAAGCTATCTCGATTACGCGATGAGCGTGATCGTTTCGCGCGCCCTGCCGGACGTTCGCGACGGGCTGAAACCCGTTCACAGGCGGATTCTCTATGCCTGCCAGGAAGGCGGATTCGTTCCGGGCCGGCCTTATCGCAAATCGGCCAAGATCGTCGGCGACGTGATGGGCAATTACCACCCGCACGGCGACAGCGCGATATACGACGCCCTTGCCCGCATGACGCAGGACTGGTCGCTGCGTGTGCCGCTGATCGACGGTCAGGGCAATTTCGGCTCGATGGATCCCGATCCCGCCGCCTCGATGCGCTACACCGAAGCGCGGTTGAACAAGGTCGCGATGACCCTGCTCAACGATCTCGACAAGGACACTGTCGATTTCACACCCAATTACGATGGATCGACAAGCGAACCGCAGGTCCTGCCCGCCCGCTTCCCCAATATTCTCGTCAATGGCGCGGGCGGCATCGCCGTAGGCATGGCCACCAATATCCCGCCGCATAATCTGGGCGAGGTGCTCGATGCCTGCCGGGCCTATATCGCCAATCCTGCGATCACCAATGCCGAACTGATCGAGATTGTCCCGGCCCCGGACTTCCCAACCGCGCCGCTGATTCTCGGGCGTGGCGGCGCGCGCTCTGCCTATGAAACGGGACGCGGCTCGATCATCATGCGCGCGCGCCATAAGATCGAGGAAAAATCCGGCGACAAACGGTCCATCGTTCTGACTTCCATCCCTTTCCAGGTCGGCAAATCGGGCCTGGTCGAGAAAATCGCCGAAGCCGCCAAGGATGACCGGATCGAGGGCGTTTCGGATATTCGCGATGAATCAAGCCGCGAAGGCGTTCGCGTCGTGATCGAGCTGAAACGCGCAGCCACGCCCGAAGTCACGCTGAACCAGCTCTGGCGACATACACCGGCGCAATCGAGTTTCCCGGCCAATATGCTCGCCATCCGCGGCGGCCGCCCCGAAACGCTGATGCTGCGCGATTTTATCCAGGCTTTCGTCCAGTTTCGCGAAGAGGTCATTACCCGGCGCGCCAAGTTCGAATTGTTCAAGGCGCGCGAGCGCGCGCATCTGTTGCTTGGCCTGGTTGTCGCGGTCACCAATCTCGACGAGGTCGTGCGTATCATTCGGGGTTCGTCGAACCCCGCCGAAGCCCGCGCAGCCCTGCTCGCCCGCGAATGGCCGATCGGAGAAATCCGCCCCTATATCCAGCTGATAGAAGCCGTCGAAACCGCGATCGAAGGCGATGTCTACAAGCTTTCCGAAGAGCAGGTCCGGGCTATTCTCGAATTGCGCCTGCACCGTCTTACCGCCCTCGGCCGGGACGAGATCGGCGCCGAGCTCAAAGAACTGTCGATCAAGATTGCCGAGTTGCTCGATATTCTTGGCGATCGGGCAAAGCTCTATGCCGTCATGCTCGAAGAGTTTGACGAGATTTCCGAGCAGTTCGCCACGCCGCGCGTTTCGGAAATCACCGCCGGCGATTTCGATATCGAGGACGAAGATCTGATCGCCCGGGAGGAGATGGTCGTCACCGTCACCCATTCCGGCTACATCAAGCGCACGCCGCTCGACACCTTCCGTGCACAGCGCCGCGGCGGCAAGGGCCGGTCCGGCATGGCGACGAAAGACGAGGATGTCGTCACCAGGCTGTTCGTCACTTCGACGCACACACCGGTGCTCTTCTTCTCGAACAAGGGTCAGGTTTACCGGATGAAGGTCTGGAAACTGCCCGAAGGCGGACCGCAGACCAAGGGCCGGCCGATGCAGAATCTCCTGCCGCTGGCCGAGGATGAATTCATCCGGACCGTGTTGCCGCTCCCCGAAGACGAGGCCGAATGGGAGAAACTGCATGTCATGTTCGCCACGGCGCAAGGCAGCGTCAGGCGCAACTCGATGGATGCGTTCGAAAACATCCCGTCGAACGGCAAGATCGCCATGCGCTTCGCCGAAGACAGCGACGACAAGCTGATCGGGGTCGCCCTGCTCAATGAAAGCGACGATGTTCTCCTCGCCACGCGCAACGGCAAGGCGATCCGCTTTGCGGCAACCGATGTACGCGCCTTTGCCAGCCGGACCGCAACCGGCGTTCGCGGCGTTACCCTGAAGGATGACGACGAGGTGATCTCGCTTTCGGTTACCAGCGCGACAGGCACTGTGATCGAAGAGCGGGACGCCTATCTGAAAGCTGCGCCCTGGAAGGATAATGACAATGCGCCCGAGCTATCCGATGAACGGATGGCGGAAATGGCGGACGCCGAGCAGTTCATCCTCACGGTTTGCGCCAATGGCTATGGCAAGCGTTCCAGCGCCTATGAGTATCGCGTCACCAAACGCGGTGGCCAGGGCGTGGTCAATATCGACAATATCAAACGCAACGGCAAAGTGGTGGCCAGCTTCCCGGCAGGCGACGGCGATCAGGTCATGCTGATCACCGACCAGGGCAAGCTGATCCGCATGCGCGTCGGCGATGTCCGCGTCATGGGCCGCAGCACGGCAGGCGTAACCCTGCTCGATGTCGCCAAGGGCGAAACCGTGGTCGGCGTGGCGCTGATCGACGAAGAGGATGAACCGGAAGACGCGGCGGAAGAAGCCGTAGCGGCGGAGATAGCCGAGGGCGAGCAGACGGAAACCAGTGACGATTGAGGTAACTCCCTCCGGCCAGGCCTGCGGCGCGACCGCAACCGGGGTCGATCTCTCGCAGCCGCTTTCCGACGCGGCGATTGCGGACATCCGCGCCGCCTGGCTCGAGTATCATGTCCTGAGCTTTCCGGATCAGCATCTCACCGATGACGATCTCGAACGTTTCACGCTGTATTTCGGCCCCTTCGGCGAAGATCCCTTCATCGCGCCGGTGCCGGAGCGTGAACATATTATCGCCGTGCGGCGCGATGCGAACGAAACCGCTCCGCTCTTCGCCGAAAACTGGCATACGGACTGGAGCTTTCAGGAACACCCGCCGGCCGGCACCTGTCTCTACGGGATCACGATCCCGCCGATGGGCGGCGATACGCTCTATGCAAATCAGCATGCCGCCCTCGACTCCATGCCTGCCGAATTGCGGGCGCGGATCGAAGGGAAAATGGCGATCCATTCGGCGAAAAACGCCTATGCGCCCGGCGGCACCTATGGCGATGCCGACAAGGCCAAGGGCCGCTCCATGGATATCCGCCCATCGCGCGACGCCGAAGCGACCCAGCTCCACCCGATCATCCGCGAACATCCGGAAACCGGCCGAAAGGGCCTGTTCAGCTGCATCGGCTATATCGCGGGGATCGAAGGCATGGCGCAAGAAGAGGCCCTGCCCCTGCTCATGGAACTCTACCAGTGGCAGACGCGCGACGAATTCGTCTATCGCCACAAATGGCAGCCGAACATGCTCGTCATGTGGGACAATCGCTCAGTGCTCCACCGCGCGACGGGCGGCTATGAAGGCCATGACCGACTCCTCCACAGGACCACGATCGGCGCGTATCGCCAAGCCGCCTGATCGGGCGCTATCCTCGACCGAACGGTAACGATCGGGGCAGGTTTCATGCGCAGCATGCTGGCAATTAGGAAAGTCATCGATGCCAAGAGCCTGCTCGTCAGCGGTCTTGCCGTCGCCTCGACATGGGCCTGCCTGCGCTATGGGATCACGGCGAATTTCCCGCTTACGCTAATCGCGACGGCCATCGTCTTTCCGATCGTGTTCGCCATCGGGCATGCGTTCAAGCGCCGCGAAAGCGCGCTCGACGATTACGGGATCATAAAGGCCCATGGCCGGGCGATATATTTCGCCGCGCGCGACTGGCTTCCCGAACGCGACGACGCACGGCTACGCAGGATCGAAGCCATTCTGGGCCACCTCCTCACCGGATGCCGCGACATGTTCAAAAATCCGCTGAGCGAAATGCCCGTGCATGAACGCGAAATCTATGTGGCTTTCTCCGAGCTGTCCGATTTCGTGAAGCAGATGCGCAATGAAGGCCTGGCGTCGGGCGAATGTTCGCGGTGCAACCAGTATATCAGCAAGATGATCGTCTCGTTTGAGCAGATCAAACATATCTACCAGTATCGCACACCGCGCACGCTCAATGCGTTCAGCGACTTTTTCATCGTCGTCCTGCCGGTTCTCTACGGCCCCTATTTCGCGCATGAGGCGGAAGACTATTCGCTGGCGCTGGTTTATGTGATGCCGATCCTCTTTTCGATCATCCTTGTCGGGCTTTCCAATATCCAGGAGCATCTGGAAGACCCGTTCGACCAGATCGGCGAAGACGATGTTGCGATCAACGCCGAAAAATTCGTCGCCCTCCTCGCCTGTGAAACCGGCGACTGCACCGAGGAACAGGAAGCCTAGCGCCCGGTGTCGGCGGCAAGCGTCCGAACGACGCCCATCGCGATCATCGCCTGCCCCGTGAAATAGAGCGGCCAGATCAGCAG
>JBPOET010000145.1:0-5226 GCA_051251675.1 Parasphingopyxis sp.
TGGCAGCACTGTTCGCGGCGCGATGGAAGCGCTGGTCGCCGCGCTACCCCATCAACTGGTCTGCGATGCCGATGCGCTTCGTTTTACCGATAGTCTTCCTGCGCCTGTTTCGCTTGCCGAGGATGCGCTGGGCGCCAAGGTGGGCGAGCAGGGACGAGCGCGCTATCGGATGGAAAGGCAGGGTGCAGACAAGACGCCCGCCGAAACTGCGTTACGCTATTATGAACCGGCCCGCGATTATCAGGCAGGCTTGCAGCGGGCCTGGATGGGCCGGGTGGGCCAGACGGGCGAACGCATCGACCTTCCGGCAACGCTCTCGGCTTCCCGGGCCAAGGCCATTGCCGAAGCGCGGCTTGAGCGGCTGTGGACGGAGAAGACGCGTACGTCGATCACGCTGCCCTGGGTGGCGATGAGGATCCGGCCGGGCGACGCGGTTCAGGTTCCCGGCGAAGTGGGATCATGGAGGGTCTCCGCGTTCAGCCTGGAACGGATGGCGATCTCGCTGGAATGTGTACGGGCGACGGGAGCCAGCGCAGCGATGGCGGATGCCGCGGCTCCCGGCCGCGTTGTTTCCCCTCCGGATCTCGAGCACGGCCCCACGCGAATCGAACTGCTCGATCTTCCCGCTCTGGATGACACGCTTTATGCCGCTCCGCATCTGCTGGTCGCAGCGGCCGGAGCATTGCCGGGATGGCGATCGGCCAATCTCGAAGTCAGTTTCGATGGCGGAGCGAGCTTCGGGTCGCTGGGCCGTACCTCGCCCCCCGCCATTATCGGCGCTGCGCTTGGGGTTCTTGATATCGGTCAGCCTGCATTGCTCGATACCGTGTCGGCGATAGAGGTTGAGCTGTTGCATGGCGATATGTGGCTGGCAGGCGCCACGGATGCCGCGTTGGCATCCGGCGCCAATCTGGCCGTGCTTGGCGACGAGTTGATCCAGTTCGGTGCCGCCGCGGCGCTTGGCGGAAACCGGTTTCGCCTCTCGCGCCTGTTGCGGGGGCGGCGAGGCACGGAATGGACAATGGCCGAACATGTCTCTGGCGAGCGCTTCGTCCTCCTCGATCCCGGCACAATGAAATCTCTGGAGGCACCGACATCGGCCCTTGGCGGCAGTGTGGAACTGCTTGCGGCGGGTTTGGGCGATGCCGACGTTCCGGCGTCGGTCAGCGATATCGTCCATGGCCGGTCGGTTCGGCCGCCAACGCCCGTGCATCTGTCCGCGCGGCGCGAAACCGATGGCGCGATACGATTCTCATGGGTCAGGCGGAGCCGGATCGGCTGGGCGTGGATATCGGGTTCGGATGCGCCGCTGGGAGAGGAGGAGGAAAGGTGGCGTGTCAGTATAGAGCCGGCTGCGGGTCAATCGCGGACGCAGGAGACCGAGTCCGCGACGCTGGACTACTCCGTTGCCGACCAGTTGGCCGACGGCACCGACGCTGTCGGCACATTCGTGCTGTCCGTTGTCCAGCTTGGCGCACTTGCCGAATCCGACCCTGCTGCGCGCCGCACATTCCATCTGTAACCGAGGAACATCATCATGACCGACGCAACTGTCCGCTTTGGCCTGCCATTCATCCAGCCGGGCCAGGCCCAGAAGGAGCTGTTTCACAATGAGGCGCTCGCGCTGCTAGATGGCGCCGTGCACCCTGCAGCCGAAACACGCGGCGACAATGTGCCGCCAGCAAGTCCGGCCCCGGGGCAGGGCTGGATCGTCGGCACAGCGCCCACCGGCGACTGGGCCGGCCATGGCGACAAGCTTGCGATCTGGACCGGCGGCGGATGGCGTTTCGTCGAATCGGTGGAGGGTATGCAGATATGGCTGCGCGATTCCGGCGTCTTTTCCTTCTGGACAGGGTCGGAGTGGCGCGATGGGGAACAGGTTTGCGATGCACTTGTAATTGCGGGGCAAACTGTTGTCCGACAGCAACAGGCTGCAGTGCCGGATGCGGCGGGCGGTACGATAATCGACGGAGAAGCGCGCTCCGCGATCGCCGCGATCCTCCAGGCTTTACGCGCTCACGGTCTTATCGCGACATGATCTTGCGAAAAATCACAACTAAATAACCAACTTTCCTTGCCACTATGCAACCTTATCGGCATAGACGCGTTGGTTGTTCTGTTGCTGCATGCCGTTGAAGGCGTCCTTAGCCATTTGATTTCTCGAATGCGGCATTTTGGCAACAGATACTCCAATTGTCCGCTTGCGTGGACAGTATGGTTTCGATAATAGTTTTCGTATTCCTACGCTAGGAATTTGTAAGAAAGGGGAAAGTTATGCGCAAGTTCGCCATCCAAGCGGCGCTCGCTACCACCGCGCTCACATTGGCGGCTACGCCAGCGCTGGCTCGCGACGATTCTTGGTATATCGGTGCAGAGGCCGGTGGGACGATCATCAGCAATGCTGATATCGATGTCACCAATTCAGCCGGTGTATTCGCCAACAATGCCTATAGCATCAACACGGAGCCCGGCTTCGACGTTGGCGGCATTCTGGGTTATGATTTCGGCTGGTTCCGTCTGGAAGCCGATGTTTCGTATCGCCGTGCTGAAGTAACGGGAATTGAACAGAATCTGGGTTCGAGACTGCCGATTGCAGGCACGGTTACCGGCACGAGTGTCAACTACAATCCGGGCGGCCCGAACGGCAATCCTCCGGGCAACCCGTTCCAGTGGAATGGCGCGCAAGGTAGCATGCGGATCCTCGCCTTCATGGCCAACGGTCTTCTGGACTTTGGCGATGACGACGGTTTCCAGGGTTATATCGGTGGCGGTGTCGGCATTGCCCGCACCAGCTTTGACGGCATCCGGGTTACGGACGCTGCGCCGGTCATCACCGACGATTCGGATTCGGGCTTCGCTTGGCAGCTTGTTGCCGGCGTACGCTATCCGCTTTCCCGGAATTTCGACATCGGCGTGAAATATCGCTTCTTCAACCAGGACGATGTCGGAACGAACAGCTTCTACAGCACTTCGGACGAAACGGATGTCCGCTCGCACAGTGCACTGGTTACGCTGACCTACAACTTCGGGTCGCCGCCTCCGCCTCCTGTAGAGCCTCCGCCTCCGCCGGTCGTAACGCCTCCGCCGCCGGTAGAGCCGCCGCCTCCGCCGCCTCCGTGTGAGCCTGGTCCGTTCCTGGTGTTCTTCGACTGGGATCAGTCGGACATTCGCCCGGACGCAGCTTCGGTACTTGATGCGGTTGCTGCCCAGTATCAGACCGGTCGTTGCCCGACTTCGGTTATGCTTGCTGGTCACGCCGACAGGTCCGGTTCGGCAACCTACAACGTAGGTCTGTCCGAGCGTCGTAACTCTTCGGTTCGTGCGTACCTCGCGTCGCGCGGTGTTCCGGACGGTTCGATGTCGAGTGAAGCCTTTGGTGAAGGTCGTCCGCTGGTCGACACCGCCGATGGGGTTCGCGAACAGCAGAACCGTCGCGTTGAGATCACTTACGGCCCAGGCATGTAAGGATCGGCGCAAGCCAAAAAAAAAAGGAGGGGCCGGTCGCGAGACCGGCCCCTTTTTTTGTGCCGTTCGATCCGCTTCGGTGGCATCGTTCTGGCCAAATCTTGACCAACCCCGAAGTAAAGCATAGTTTATACAATACTAACGGTCTGATTTATTGAATTATGAACGGTTAGTATTGGGGGGGGGACATGTTAAAATCGATATTTGCAGTGGCTTTGTCACTAATTCTGGCGGCTACGCCAGCGCTGGCTCGCGACGATTCTTGGTATATCGGTGCAGAGGCCGGTGGGACGATCATCAGCAATGCTGATATCGATGTCACCAATTCAGCCGGTGTATTCGCCAACAATGCCTATAGCATCAACACGGAGCCCGGCTTCGACGTTGGCGGCATTCTGGGTTATGATTTCGGCTGGTTCCGTCTGGAAGCCGATGTTTCGTATCGCCGTGCTGAAGTAACGGGAATTGAACAGAATCTGGGTTCGAGACTGCCGATTGCAGGCACGGTTACCGGCACGAGTGTCAACTACAATCCGGGCGGCCCGAACGGCAATCCTCCGGGCAACCCGTTCCAGTGGAATGGCGCGCAAGGTAGCATGCGGATCCTCGCCTTCATGGCCAACGGTCTTCTGGACTTTGGCGATGACGACGGTTTCCAGGGTTATATCGGTGGCGGTGTCGGCATTGCGCGCACCAGCTTTGACGGCATCCGGGTAACGGACGCTGCGCCGGTAATCACCGACGATTCGGATTCGGGCTTCGCCTGGCAGCTTGTTGCCGGCGTACGCTATCCGCTTTCCCGGAATTTCGACATCGGCGTGAAATATCGCTTCTTCAATCAGGACGATGTCGGAACGAACAGCTTCTACAGCACCTCGGACGAAACGGATGTCCGCTCGCACAGTGCACTGGTTACGCTGACCTACAACTTCGGGTCGTCGCCTCCTGTTTGCTTGGACGGGACGCCTGTACCGCCGGGCGGCTGCATGATTGATTGTCCGGATCCCAATCAGAATATTTCCTATCCGGAAGGTGGAACTCCGAATTGCCCGATTCCCCCTACAACAACACCATGTCCTCCACCGAATGGGCAAATTTCCTACCCAATTGGAGCAGATGAAGCCGCTCACTGTCCGTGTCCAGTTTTGGACTTGGGGCCGGTTACGATATTCTTCGATACCAACGAATATGTGATTGATCGAGGATATGGAGGAAACGAAGCGGCTATTCAGACGCTGCAAATGATAGCGGAGATATATAATTGCCGGGTTTCCCGGATACCTCCGCAGCCTTTAAATAGCATAGTCGTTGCCGGCCATACTGATCGGGTCGATGACAATGCCTACAATGATGCTCTTTCGCGTCGGCGTGCATGCAGCATCGTTAGCCATTTGAGTGGACTGCGAATTCCCGAAGAGGTTTTACAACCCTATTTCTTTGGTGAAATCCATAACCGCATCGCTACGGTCGACGGACAGGAACAGCAGGATAACAGGCGCGTCGAGATATTCCTCGATGAACGCGCTGTGCCTGACTATGTAACTGACGAAGATCGAGTGAATTGTAGTGAAGTCGATATGACCGTGTGAATAATTCCTAGCGGAAGGGCGTCGGTCTTCGGATCGGCGCCCCTTTTTTTGTCCAGATCCAGCCGGTTATTTGGTAACGCACTCCGCTAAATCACCGCGCCGCAAAGATCTCGAGCGTCCGCTCCGTCATCCGCTCCATCGCAAAATGATCGCTGGCCCAAGTGGCAAGACC
>JBPOET010000146.1:0-5222 GCA_051251675.1 Parasphingopyxis sp.
GGATTACGATCTACTGATCGACGAGGGCCGGTTCGCCCTGCGCGCCTATCCGGCGATGATGGTCGCCGAAACGGTGCAGAACGGCCAGCGGGAGACGGCGCTTGGGAACGGATTCCGGGTGCTTGCCGACTATATTTTCGCCCGTTCCCGGCCGGGCAGGAAGATCGCGATGACATCGCCTGTCCTCTCCAGCCGCGCGGATGAGGGCTGGCGAACCCGTTTCGTCATGCCGTCGAAACTCGGCAAGGCGGACCTGCCCGAACCTGCGCCGGGGGTCGCGCTGAGCGAGCAACCGGGCCGCAAGATGGCGGCCATCCGCTTTTCGGGCAATGCGGACGATGCGATGCTGGCCGAAAATGAGGCGGCGCTGCGCGAATGGATGGCGGCGAACAGCCTCGAGCCGGCTGGCGATGTCGAATATGCCTTTTACAATTCGCCCTTCATTCCGGGTCCCATGCGGCGCAACGAGATTCTGATCCCGGTCGCCTAGAACAGGTCGTTCCGGGCTTTCATGGCAAGGTTACCCGCGATGATTATGGCAACGGCGCCGACGAGAAAGCCGGTAAAGCCGCCGATCGAAATGCCCAGCACCATGAAGACGGCAAAGCCGAACATGCCGATTTGCATGGGGCTTATCTGTTTGCCTTCCTCGCCGTCGGATGCGGGAGGATAGCGGGCATTGATCGCCTGCTCGAACCGATCCCGCACGTCGGCGGCCTCTGTGCTTTGCACTGTCGGCCGCTGTCCGGTCTGCGTGTCGGCGGCATGGTCCCGCAACAGCTCGCGGGCCGATACGCGCTCGGGCAGGCGGTCCGCCGCCCTGCCCGGATGCATGTCGGCGGCCTGTTTGGGCGGCAGGTTGGTGCGCGCGTCGAGGACGATGAGCTTCCCGTCCCTCTCGATCACCCGATACTGTGTCGGCGGTGCGTCCACTCCATCCTCCGCTGCCCGGTCCGGCTTTCCCGGAGAGCTTCAGGCCATAACCGTCTAGGCCGGGCCGGGCGGCAGGGGAAGAGCGCGGCTGGGGTACAGGCCCCTATTCGCAGCGGGAATCGCTGCGATCGATCTCGCGGCCGATCAGTGCGCCGGCCGCGGCGCCGACAATGGTGCCGACCGTCCGGTCGCGGCCGCCATCGATTTCCCGGCCGACAAGGGCGCCGGCAGCGCCGCCGATCAGCAGGCCGACCGTGCCGTCTTCCCGGCGGCAGCGATAGCGGCCCTCGTCGTCGCGCCAGATTCGGCCCTGATAACCGCGATTGCGGTGCCGGTCGCGGCGATAGACGATGGGCGTCGCCTGGGCCTGGTTCGCGTGGTAGCCCCAGGCGGGGGCATGGGCGGGCGGACCGGCGAGAGCCGGGCTGGAGGTGGCGGCGAGAGCTGTCGCCGCAAAAGCAAGACTGGCAATACGCATCGGAAATTCCTTTCGTGAACAGGGCGTCGCTGTCGGGGTTTCAACGCACAAGCGGACGCCGGGTTTCATGAATGTGAGACAACGGTCGGAAATGCGTGGGCGGAAGGGATGGGCCGTTGCCCGCGCGCGCCGAAACGGGCCCTAACCGCCCTCTGCGCGGACGAAATGCTGGCGGTTGCCGAGAGTCCATGTCTGGCCGCCATCGGTCGATCGTTCCATGCGGGACCGGAAACTGTCCGGCGTTACATCGTACCGGGTGAAGCGCAGCATAAGGGTGGATCCGTCCACCATCACCGTGTTCGGCGTGGTGCGGGTTTCGCCGTCATCGGGGCCGATCATCCGCCACAAATGGCCGTCCGCCCCGACCGAGGCCATCTCGATCTCGCTGCGCCCCGGGCGAACGAAAAAGAGGATCGCCGATGCCTGGTTGAGCTCCGGGATCGTGCTCATGCCGGAGACCACCCGGTCCGGAACGACCCAGCCGAAGCGATACTGGCCGGCAAGGGTGCGGGCCACACCGCCATCGGCGGCGATGAATTCGGTTTCCACATTCCACAGGCCGATCGCATGACGCAGCTGTTCGACCGCGGCGGAGGCGGGTTCGGGCGGCGGGGCGGGCTGCGCCGTCAGCGGCGCGGCGGCAAAGGCCAGCAAGGCCGTTATGATCACGAAAAAGCGCATGGGGCCGTCTCCAAACTTGTCTGTCAGGACTTCCTTAGCAGGAAATCGCGGCACCGGCCCACTCCCCCTCCCGACAGGGTATACTCAATGGGAGGTCGGGAGGGGGTTGGGCCGGTATCGCGCTCGAACGAATGCGAGAGTCTGACAAGCTAAACCCGAGGCGAAGCCCCGTCTGCCCAACGCGCGCTACCCCTCTTTCGACGCGCAGGCGATACACAGTGCCGCTTCGGGCCGCGCATCGAGCCGCGCCGGGTTGATATCCCCGCCGCAGCGCACGCAGATGCCATATTCGCCATCCTCGATCCGGGCCAGCGCGCGCTTGACCGAGGCGATCTCCCGCGTGACGAGCAGCGCCTGCGCCTCGAGCGACTGATCGTCCTCCATCTCTACCGCCTGTTCGGACGAATCGGCGTTGAGCGGCTCGGCAAGATCGCGGGCGATATGCGCCTCGCGCGCCTCCAGCTCGGCAAGCTGCGTTTCGAGGCGCGGTTTCGCGGTATCGGGGGAAAGGCTGGTCATGGTTCGGGCTCCTGGACTGTAAAAGACTTCGGACCCGGCATGGCGGACAATCCCGCCCGCTACCTTGATCTGGCTCAAACAGGAAGCTCCGCCCGATACGGCGATCTGTGCACATGAAGGGCGCTGCATAGCCCGTTCGGATTGGCACCGGGCGGCGCGGATCGGGAACAAGGGGCCCGGTCGGCGGAGGCCCGCCGCGCTTTGCGCGCTAGGCCGTGTGGCAGGCGTTGCAGCAATAATAGCAGCCGTTCGATTGCGGATAGCTCTTCTTCGCCTCGGTCACCGCGCCGTGGCAGTCCGCATGCCAGCCCATATCCTTGCGGTTCGATACGGCCGGCTGATGCTCGCAGCCGGAATCCTTCTGGTGCACCTCATGATCGCCGTTCGATTGGGCGTTCGTGTTTACGTAGAAATAGGGCATTCGGCTCTCCTCGCTCAAGGCGCGGAGAATAGGACGGCGCCGGTGGGCGCGCAGCCGAAGTTACATCCGAAACGGCGCGAAAGCGCAGCGGCTTTAACGCGATATTTGCGGTTTGCGGGGCAGGGTCCCGGGCATGGCGAGAATGCCCTATCCCCGATGGAATAGCCGCTACCGGGCGCGCCGCCCCCGCCAGTACCCGCGCAGCCCGCGCCGATACCTGTCACCGGGCTATTATCTGGCCGGGCAGCGGGGCGGTTATCGGTGGAGCGGACGGCGGAAACAGCCGCTGGGCTGGCCCTATATGCTGATGCTGGCGCTGATTATCGCAATCATCACCATGTGGGGGCTGGAATGGGCGGAGCGCAGTGGTAGCTTCGATCGGCCGGCCCCCGCGCCTTTCGCGGTTCCGACCAGCGGCCCGCAGTCCCTGCTCTCCGGCGGACCGGCAGCGTTCAGCATCTGCGGATCGGGGCGCCGGGTGAACTGCGTCGTCGATGGCGACACCTTCTGGATGGAAGGGGAGAAGATCCGCATCCTCGATATCGACACCCCCGAACTCCACCCCGCCCGCTGCGCCGAGGAAGAACGGCTGGGCGAAGCGGCGAAAGCCCGGCTGCATGAATTATTGAATGGCGGCGCGGTCACGCTGGAACGCGCAGGCCGCGACCGGGATCGCTATGGGCGGTTATTGCGGCGGGTAGAGGTGAACGGCCAGCCGGTGGGCGCGGTGCTGATCGGCGAAGGACTGGCGCGGCCCTATGCGGGCGGGCGACGGAGCTGGTGTTGAGGGGAGGGCTGTAATGTAGTCTGCGCCGTGGTCATTCAAGAAAAGCAAGCGGTCATGAACATTTTTCCAAACGGTAGTATCTTCCCATACTGTTTGGCGTAGTTCACGCTTCTGTTTTGACCACCCACATTGACTGTCGCGGGCAGCCGATATTTCGACTCTAAAAATTTGATTATTGGGTCGTAGACTCCACTGGCAGTGAGGTGACCGTCTCGTCGGAGTTCTATAATCCCAAGTCCTGCAAAGTTTGATATGTAGAGTGGGATGTTATCCGGAAATTTCACGCCTTCTGGAGGAATGATCTGGATATCATGGATAACACTCTGCCCTTTGCCACTTGGCAATTTTAGTTCAATTACAACATAGGGAAATGTATCACGGTTTTGGAAATTCTTGATCAATACCGCTTCATCTGGAGAAAGGCTTGCAATTATATTTGAAAAGCTTGGATGCGCCCGCCCACATTGAGATGCAGTTGCCGATTTAGCTAGTAGCTCAATATACATTTCTCGTAGAGTAGCGTCTTTTGTATAAGACAGAGATTCCATAATTGGAACGCCAATTTCTGGGGGCACCTCTACTGTTTCTTCCTCGGGAATTTTGGAAAATCGAGCGGCAATTTCCTCAAAGTTTTTCTCTTCGAATTTTCGCGTGTACTCATTCATCAGGCGAAGAGGTAAAAGTATAGTGTTTCCGAGCCCTATTATGGTACCCAATGCTTTACCGACTTGCGTCACACCCGGTTGCGCTAAATCTTTGTAAACTAAAGTTAAAAAGCCTTTGTCACTTGATAGAGCGCTGATAATGGCCGGAAGGTCCACTTACCCCTACTCCGCCGCTACGCTCTTCTCGCCGAACATGTCTTCGCCGTCATCGGCGGCTTCGTCGTCATTGGCCTTGCCCTTTTTGCGTTCGTCGAAGCTATCCCAGACCTGGTTCCAGTCGCCGCGCGTGGCGCCCTTGGAATATTCGGTGGCGCGGGTCTCAAAGAAGTTGGCATGCTCGACGCCGTTGAGGAGCGGGGCGAGCCAGGGCAGGGGATGGTCTTCGATCATATAGACGGCGGGCAGGCCGAGCTGGCCGAGGCGCCAGTCGGCGATGTAGCGGATATAGCGCTTGATCTCTTTCGCCGTCATGCCGGGCACCGGGCCTTCGGAGAAGGCGAGATCGATAAACGCATCTTCCAGCCGCACCGTTTTCTGGCAGCAATCGATAATCTCTTCCTTCACGTTTTTCGTCAGGCAGCCGCGTTCCTCGCAAAAGGCGTGGTAGAGCTTGATGATGCCTTCGCAGTGCAGGCTCTCGTCGCGGACGGACCAGCTGACGATCTGCCCCATGCCCTTCATCTTGTTGAAGCGCGGGAAGTTCATCAGCATGGCGAAGCTGGCGAACAGCTGCAGCCC
>JBPOET010000147.1:0-5192 GCA_051251675.1 Parasphingopyxis sp.
ATCCTCAGGGCAATCGAGGTGCCCGAGGTTGGCGGCGATACATTGTTCGCCAATATGCACGCTGCCTATATGGGGTTGAGCGAAGAGATGCGCGGTTTCGTCACCGGGCTGACGGCGGTGCACGATATCGCGCGGGTGTTCGCAAAGCGGCTCGGCAAACCGGCCGAGGAACTGCACGCGAAATATCCGCCGATGGAACATCCGGTGGTGCGCACGCATCCTGAAACGGGCCTGCCAGGCCTATATGTCAACGGAGCGTTCACCAGCCATATCAAGGGGCTTTCGGATCAGGAAAGCGCCGATCTGCTGCGCCATCTCTATGCCCAGGCCGCCAACCCGGAAATCCAGTGCCGCTTTCGCTGGGCGCCCGGATCGATCGCCTTTTGGGACAATCGCGCCTGCCAGCATTTTGCGGCGTCTGACTATTTCCCCGCGCGGCGCGCAATGGAGCGCGCGACGATAAAAGGGGACCGGCCCTATTATTCGCCGGAAACGAACTGACGGACACGAGCGCAGGCTTTCGGCAAGGGTGAGGCTGGCAAATCGTCCCAACAATTCCCTTAACGTTTACGTAAACCGTTGCTATCACAGGTGTCAGTAAGGAGAACGCCTGATGCTCGAACTCAACCATCTCAAATATCGGAGGGCCGGCTGGAAGGGGCCGCGCAACACACCGGTTTACCCGACCGACGAGATCGTCAACCTCACCAGCCTTGATGTGTTCCGCACCGGGCATCCTATCGAAGGCTATAAGCGGCTGCTCGCCGAAGCGCCCGTTTACTGGCAGGACGAACCGCAGGAAGCCGAGCCCGGTTACTGGGCGGTTTCGCGCTATGCCGATGTCAAAACCATATCCAAGAAACCGGAAATCTTCTCCAGCCAGAAAGCCGGCGTGAATATCGCGCTGGGCGATCCGGACAATATGCACCCGCTGCTTTCTCCCGGGGCGCTCGACAATATGATCGCCCTTGACGGCGAGCCCCATGTCGAGCTGCGCCGCCAGCATATGCCCTTTTTCACGCCCAGCTATATCGCCCAGCTGAAAGAGAAGGTGGATGCCAAGATCGGCGAAATGCTCGACGAGCTGGCGACCAAGGCGCCGCATTGCAATTTCGTCGACGAGTTCGCCGCCCAGCTGCCGCTCTTTACCCTCGCCGAACTGCTCGGCGTCGACCAGGCCGACCGGCCCAAGCTTGTCCAGTGGATGACCGACCTGGAGATGGCGAGCTATTTCGGCAGCGTGCGCGAGGGGCTGCTCGCCCCCACGCCGGAACTGCTCGAGGCCTATAATGGCTGGGAAGACCGGATTGCGGAATTCTTCGCCTATGGCACAGCGCAGATCGAAGATCGCCAGAAGAACCCCCGCGACGACCTGATGTCGGCGATCGCCAATGCCGTTGTCGATGGCGGGCCGCAACCCGACATGTATCTGAAGGGCGCATGGCAGCTCATCTTCATCGCCGGTAATGATACGACCCGCAATTCGATGAGCGGCATGATGAAGCTGCTGACCGAGAATCCGGACCAGAAGGCCAAGCTGCTCGACAATCCAGACCTGCTGCCCAATGCGATCCAGGAGGCCATCCGGCTCGTCTCGCCGGTCATCCACATGAAACGCATCGTGATGGAGGATACCGAGATTGGCGGGCAGCCGCTGTCCGAAGGCGAGAAGGTCGTCATGTATTACGGCGCCGCCAACCGCGACCCCGCCATGTTTGAAAACCCCCATGCCTTCGATATCGAGCGCAAGAATGCCGACCGCAATCTCGCCTTCGGTTTCGGTACCCATGTGTGCCTGGGCCGCCAGATCGCGCTGATGCAGCTGGAAAGCGCCTATCGGCAGCTGCTCGTCCGCTTTCCCGATATGGTGATGGACGGCGAGATGGTCTGCGCTCCGAACAATTTCGTTCACGCGATCACCGAGATGCCGGTGCGTTTCAAGGGTTAGGCACAGGCGGGCGGCGATCTGCCGGGCAGAACCGGCCGACGGACAAATCGCCGCCCGCCAGCCCCCTTGCCTTTCCGGCAGATTCCGCCCAAACCCCCGCCCGATATGAGCGCGACCGTTACCCCGATCCGCGGCGACACATCGCCGCCCTCGTTGGACCCCGTAATGTCTCTGGTTTCGGCCGACCTCAACAAGGTCAATACGGTCATCCTAGATCGGATGCGCTCCGATGTGCCGCTCATCCCGGAACTTGCCGGGCACCTGATCGCCGGCGGCGGGAAACGGATGCGGCCCATGCTGACGCTGGCCTGCGCCAAGCTGCTCGATTATCCGGGCGACCGGCATCACAAGCTCGCCGCCTGTGTCGAGTTCATCCATACCGCGACGCTTCTTCACGACGATGTCGTCGATATTTCGGATCAGCGGCGCGGCAAGAAAACCGCCAATGTTATCTGGGGCAATCCGGCCAGCGTGCTGGTCGGCGATTTCCTGTTCAGCCGGTCGTTCGAGCTGATGGTCGAGGATGGTTCGCTCAAGGTGCTCAAGATCCTCTCCAACGCCTCGGCGGTGATTGCCGAGGGCGAGGTCAACCAGCTCACCGCCCAGCGCCGAATCGACACCGGCGAGGATCGCTATCTCGATATCATCGGCGCCAAGACCGCGGCGCTGTTCGCCGCCGCCTGCCGCATCGCAGCGGTTGTGGCCGAACGCGACGAGGATGTGGAAAAGGCGCTCGACGCCTATGGCCGCAATCTCGGCATCGCATTCCAGCTCGTCGACGATGCGATCGACTATGTTTCCGATGGCGAGACGATGGGCAAGGATGTCGGAGACGATTTCCGCGATGGCAAGGTAACGCTGCCCGTGATCCTGGCAATCGCCCGCGGCACCGACGAGGAAAAACAGTTCTGGCGCGATGCCATTGAAGGCCGCCGGGTAAGCGACGAAGATCTGGCCCATGCCAAGGATCTGCTCATTCATCACAACACGATCGCCGACACCATGGCCCGGGCCCGCCATTACGGGCAGCGCGCCATCGACGCGCTCGGACCCTTCGCCAATGGCCAGGCCAAGTCCGCGCTTACCGAGGCGGTCCAGTTCGCGGTAGCCCGCGCCTATTGAACCGGAACCCCGGCGCTAGGCCATTTTCGGGAATCGTTATGCAACGCTTCATACTGACCGGCGCTCCCGGCGCAGGCAAAACCACGATCATCCGGCAGCTCGCCGCGCAAGGCTGCGAAACGGTAGCAGAGGCGGCCACTGATATCATCGCGCGCGAACAGGCCGCCGGTATCGACCAGCCCTGGACGGCGTCGGGCTTTATCGGGAAGATCGCGCAATTGCAGGAACGGCGGATTGATGCGGCTACCGGCGAAATCCAGTTCCACGACAGGTCGCCGGTCTGTACGCTGGCGCTTGCCCGCTATCTGGACGTTCCGGTTCCGGCAATATTAGAGCGCCTGCTGGACCGGATCGCAACCCAGCGCCTCTTCGATCCCACCGTTTTTATCGTGGACAGCCTCGGCTTCATCGAAAACACCGCGGCCCGGCGGATCGATCTCGAGGAAGCGCGTATATTCGGCACGCTCCATGCGCAGACCTATGCGGAAATGAGCTATCGGACGGTTCCCATCCCCGCAGGCCCGGCCGCCGCGCGCGCGGAACAGGTTCGCGCCCATATTGTGGCCTAAAAGATACATGCCGGCGAAAGCCTGTGATCCGGTTGCAGCAAAGCGCTTCGCAGAGTCACGCAAGCTCGCTACACACGCCGCCACTATGAACTGCACGAGTCGCCTTAGCTGTGTCCGATAAATGGCAAACGCTTCCGCCCTTGATGGCCAGCAGACGCCCTTGCGCGCGGAGATTCGCGCCACCCTTGCGCTCGCCCTCCCGCTCATAGTCGGGAATTTCGCGCAGGCCGCGATCAACACCACCGATGTCCTGATCCTCGGCCGCTACGATGTCGATGCGCTCGCCGCGTCAGCGCTCGGCGTAAATCTGTTCTTCGCTTTCGCGGTATTCGCCATGGGGTTGGTGATGGCCGCCTCGCCGCTGATCGCCGCCGAGCGCGGGCGCAAGCCGCATTCGGTTCGCGACGTCCGGCGCACGGTGCGCCAGGCGAGCTGGGCTTCGCTCGCCGTCTGCCTGCCGGTATGGGCGACGCTGTGGAACACCGAATGGGTGATGCTGCTGTTCGGGCAGGATCCCGCCCTGTCGGTGGCGGCGGCCGGCTATGTGCGGGTGATGATGTGGGGTCTGTTCCCCTTCCTGATCTTCTGCGTCCTGCGCCATTATGTGTCGGCGCTGGAACGGCCGATCTGGGGCGTGATCGTCACGGTGATCGGCGTGGGGTTCAACGCACTGGCGGACTGGATTCTCGTTTTCGGCCTTTTCGGCTTTCCCGAACTCGGCCTGACCGGCGCGGCGATTGCCAGCCTGGTGGCCAATTTCGTGCTGATGTTCGGCATGATCCTTGTCGTGGTCATGGTGCCGTCTTTCAGGCGTTATCGGCTGCTCGGACGCTTCTGGCAGAGCGACTGGCCCCGCTTTTTCGGCATATTGGGCCTTGGCCTGCCGATTGCGGTGACGCTGGCACTGGAGGTCACGGTGTTCAACGCCGCAGTGTTCCTGATGGGCCTGATCGACCGGGATTCGCTGGCCGCACATGCGATCGCGATCCAGGTGGCGAGCCTCGCCTTCATGATCCCGCTGGGTCTCAGCCAGGCGGCAACCGTGCGGGTCGGCATATGGCACGGCCGGCGGGACAGGGCCGGCATCGCCCGCGCGGGCAGCGTTGCGCTGTGGCTGGGCTGCGGCGCGGCACTTCTGCTTTCGGCCGGGATGGTGGCATTCCCCCATGAGCTTGTCGGACTGTTCGTCGACCGGGCCGAACCGGAGAGTGCGCCGGTCTTCCGGCTCGCCGTTTCCTTCCTGATAATCGCCGCGCTGTTCCAGCTAGTGGACGGAGCCCAGGCGGTCGGCGCGGGGGTTTTGCGCGGCCTGCAGGATACCCGCGTTCCGATGCTGTTCGCCGCCCTAGGCTATTGGGTGGTCGGGCTCGGCCTGGCGGTATGGCTCGGCTTCCCCGGCGGCATGGCGGGGCTGGGCATCTGGATCGGGCTCGCCGCCGGGCTCGCGGCAGCCGCCGTCCTGATGGTGTCGCGCTGGTTCATGCGGGAACGGATCGGCCTGACGCGCTACGAGTGATTGGGCTTCGTATTTGGTGTGCCGGGATATGTCTGTC
>JBPOET010000148.1:0-5158 GCA_051251675.1 Parasphingopyxis sp.
ACCGCCGCCTTCGCGATCGACGCCGCGATACTCGATAGTCCAGACCGCGATGCCGCGCCGGCGCAGGTCGTCGGCGATCCAGTTCATGATATCGCGTTCGGCAATATCGGTCTGCCAGCAGCCGCCATGGATCATCAGCACGGTGGGGTGGGGACCTTCGCCTTCAGGCAGCCAGAGCTCGGAAAACTGCAGTTCGCCTTCCCCGTAGGCGATGCGGATATCGGTCTGGGGTTGCGCACGCGAAAACAGGTCGTTCCAGCTCATGATTTCCGTAGCGGGCGGAGCAGGGGTATTGGCGGTTTCTTCGGGCATGGCGCAGGCCGTCAATCCAATCAGGCAGGCGGCAAGCGCCGTGCGAATGAGATAGGTCATGCGGCCATGCTAGGCGGAAGCGCAGGGTGCTGCAATCCAGCGTGCGTATCGCATCCGTCAGGCTCAATCCGCAGGCAGGTGCGGTGCTTTCCTGCCGGGGACGCTTCCGACCGGTCTAGACGGTCGGGCATCCTTCGAAATGGCTGGTGAGCAAGGCATTCCAGCCTGCCTCTCCGCCATTCTCGACACCGACGAGCCGGATCGCGAAATCTTCCATGCCCGCATGGTTGGGAATGCCCCATTCGGCGCCCAATACATGGCCCGATTGTGCATCGATCCACAGCGGACCGCCATTGTCACCAAAAGCCGGGCCGCCCACTTCGAACCGCAACGCAGCTGTGCCGTGATAGTCTTCCTCGCCGATATATTCGGCATCTGCACGGCCAAGATGACGGACGAACTCGCCGTCGTCGGGGGCGGTCCAGATCAGCGGCAGGCCGAACGAAAACCCGGCGCGGGGATCTTCAAGCGCCATGGTCTGAACGGACAATGTTGCCAGATCGAAATCGTAGAGGTGATAGACAGGTTCTTCGACGCGGACCTGCTGGCGGACCATCTGGTCGGGCAGGGCGGCCTCAGCGCGCAACATAGTCGCAGCCCGGTCATACGAAATGGTTGCGAAATTCTCATGCCGCGCTTCGGGCATCAGCCGTCCGCCCTGGATCGTGCTCGCGCTGCCCGTCTCCGTATCGACCCAGGCCGACACGAAGGCAGCGCCCGTGCAGCGTTCCACCGCCTTGTACACTTCGATGTGATTGGCCGCTTCGCGATATACATAGACATTTTCGGGGCTCGATCCGTCCCGGTTGCTGCGCACATAATGATAGATGCGGCCCTCGACCGCCTCGGTTTCGCCGCTTCCCAGAACATCGGTGGCGTAACCACCCAGCGCGAGCAATCCTGCGGCGCCAATATAAGCGAGTTTATCAAACATTCCTGAACCTCAAACTTTGCGTTTGTATGTGCCCCGACGCATGCCGGTTATGCTCCTAACAAAGCAGAAGTCGTGCCAGTTCCCGAAAAGGTTGGAATTACAGAGGCTTGCCCTATTCCAGCGATAATTGCCCCTGTCGATCACGCAATAAAATGGCGGAATACACCAATATGTAGGCAAGTCGGCGATGTGCTTAGCGCTCGACACACATCGCGATACCCATTCCGCCACCGATGCATAATGTCGCCAGGCCCTTTTGGACGTCGCGCTTGCCCATTTCATAGAGCAGGGTCGTCAGCACCCGCGCGCCCGATGCGCCAATCGGATGGCCGATAGCAATTGCACCGCCATTGACGTTCACCTTGTCAGGGTCCCATCCCAGATCCTTGCCGACCGAGAGCGCCTGCGCGGCAAAAGCCTCATTGGCCTCGATCAGGTCGAGATCGCCGATGGACCAGCCGGCCTTTTCAAGCGCGCGTTTGGTGGCCGGGACGGGGCCGATGCCCATGATCGACGGATCGACGCCGGCCGAGGCCCAGCTCGCGATACGGGCAAGGATCGGCGTGCCGCGCCGTTCGGCTTCTTCCGCCGTCATTACGACCAGCGCCGCTGCGCCGTCGTTGAGCCCGCTCGCATTGGCGGCGGTGACGGTGCCGTCTTTCTTGAAGGCTGGCCGCAGGCCGGACAGGCTCTCTGCGGACACACCTGCACGGATATATTCATCATCCTCGACCAGAATGTCGCCCTTGCGATGCGAAACGGTAACGGGTGCAATTTCGTCCCGGAAACGGCCGTCTGCGCGAGCCCGTTCTGCATTGTTCTGAGACAGGGCGGCAAAGGCGTCCTGCGCTTCGCGCGTAATCTGATAGCGCTCGGCAAGGTTTTCCGCCGTGATACCCATGTGATACCCGTTGAACACATCGGTCAACCCGTCCTTGATCATCGTGTCGACCAGTGCGAGATCGCCCATCTTATGGCCTGAGCGCAAATTCTGGCAATGGCGGCTCATCGACATGTTTTCCTGCCCGCCCGCGACGACGATGGCTGCATCACCGCACGCCACCTGCTGGCTTGCAATGGCCACGGCGCGCAGGCCCGAGCCGCAGACCTGATTGACGCCCCAGGCCGGAATTTCTTTCGGCACGCCCGCAGCCATAGCGGCCTGGCGCGCGGGGTTCTGGCCTTCGCCGGCCGTCAGCACCTGGCCCATCACGACTTCCGACACATCGCCTGGTGCGACGCCGCATTGTGCAAGCGCTGCCTCGATCGCGACCCGGCCCAGCTCATGCGCAGGCGTAGTGGCAAAAGCCCCCAAAAAACTGCCAACGGGTGTGCGTTTGGCGGCGGTAATGACGATATCGGACATCGGAAACTCCTCGAAAGAGACGCAGAAAAGCAATAGTTTGGCCCGAGCTTGCCGAAGGGCTGCCGTTCTTCACGACAAGATGAAAAAGGCCATGGCTTCGACGGGCTCAGCCCGAACGGGTATTCGGACCCAGCCTATCATCGATGTTGCACCTGCGAAAGCCATTGCGCCAGCGGCTCCCAAAGGGCGGTTCTTCCCCGGCTGCCGACAACCATTCCGACATGGCCCTGGGAAAGCGTGATGACCTTGCCGGCCCGCGCTGCGGTGGCTTCCGGAACGATACGATCGCTGGAAGATATGATGTCGAGCGTGGGGCAGGCGAGGGATGCCGGATCGACCTGCCGCCCGCCGACCATCCATCGGTCTTCGCCTGTTGCATTGCCGCAAAACAGCTCCTCGACAAGTTCGCGGCCCGCGCCGTAACTCAGGGGTGGGCCGTCATTTGCCCAGTCTTCAAGCGCGATGAAAGCCCGGGCCTTGTCGCTTTTCGGAGCCAGCCGCCCGAACATTTCAAACTTGCTGACCGTGCGGGCAGGGTCGAGCTTCCAGAAACCGGTTTGCAGGACCTCCATCGGCAAGGCGCCCAGATCGCGCGCGGCGGATTCGGAGCTTTCCCAAAGCTCTTTCAGGCCTTGGCGGGCTTCTTCCGGAAATCCATCGAACCGCCACGGCGCCGCTATTGTGACCAGCGAAAGGGGCGGGCGCAGCATCGCCGCTGCAGCCGCCATCGTTCCGCCCAGACAATAGCCGACAAGATGCGCAGGCTCGTCCAGGGCATCGATCAGCGGCAGGAGAAGTTTTTCAACATGATCGCCAATGGTCATCTCCGCTTCATCGGGCGTCGGCGCGCCCCAATCGACGAGATAGGGATGGATGCCCCGTGCGCCGAGCCAGCAGAGCAGCGAGTTATTCTCCGACAGGTCCAGAATCGTCGGCGGATTGATCAGCGATGGAACGAAAATCGCCACCGGGCCATGGCCGCCATAGTCGAGGAGTTTCGCCCTGCCGGCCTCCGCCGCAATGGGCGCGGGAGGTCTCGCCGGGGCTCGTTCGGCTTCCTGATAGGCCTTCAGCCCGGCAAGCGCGGCAGCCGTCCGTTCCGGTGATGCTGCAGTTTCGCTGCGCAGCAAATCAAGGAAAAGTGGGAGAGGGCGGGGTTTGTGTTGCAGCGCAGTATCTCTCGGTGCTAAGCCGTCTCCAACATTTGGAGAGATATTCATGGCTAAATCCGGTTCCGACTCCGACACGGTCATTATCAAGAAATACGCCAATCGGCGCCTCTATAACACCGAAAGTTCCAGTTACATCACATTGGACAATCTTGGCACCATGATCCGCGAAAAGCGCGATTTTCAGGTGATCGACGCCAAGAGCGGCGAAGACATCACCCGCAGTGTCCTGACGCAGATCATCATGGAAGAGGAAAGCCACGGCCAGACGATGCTACCCGTCAGCTTCCTGCGCGATCTGATCGGCATGTACGGTAACTCGATGTCTGCGATGGTGCCGCAATATCTGGAGGCCTCGATGGAGGCATTCCAGCGTAACCAGGCCAAGTTTCGCGACGCGATGGAAGGGGCTCTGGGTTCGGGACCTTTCGGGGAGATTGCGCGCCGCAATATGGAAATGTTCGAAGCGGCGGCCGGGGCGTTCAAGCAATCCGGCAAGGCCGATACGCCGCGTGAGACAGACAGCCCGAGCAACGCCGAAGTGGACGCGCTGAAAGAACAGCTCGCCCAGCTTCAGGACCAGATCGAAAAACTCAGCAAATAGCCTCACCTTGGATGAGAAGTTTGTCGTAGCGGCTATTGCGCTGATCGCGATAGCGGGGTTTGCGGGGCTGATGGATCGCCGGCGCAACAATCGCGATCATCTCGACAGGGTTGGTTGGGTCAATTGGCCGCTCGTCATGATTCTCGCCCTTATCGGCGCGGTAATGCTGGGGATAGCCGGCGCCAAATTGTAGCGGCGCGAGCGGGAGGGGGCGGAGCCCCGGGTCGCTAGAGGCAGGCCTCGAGACAGGGCTGTTCGAAGCCATAAGCCTTGGCCTTGTCGAGCGTATAGGGGCGCAGGCCCATCGAGCGATATTCGCCGACGATCTTCCCGTCATCGTCCTCGCCCGTATATTCAAACTTGAACAGTTCCTGGGTCACGATGACATCGCCCTCCATCCCGATCACTTCGGTAATGTTGGTGGTCCGGCGTGAACCGTCGCGCAGGCGCTTCACCTGGATGATCAGATCGACGGAGTCGGCGATCTGCTTCGATATCGCTTCCTTCGGAATCTTGATGTCGCCCATCATGACCATATTTTCCATACGGCCCAGGCACTCCCTTGGTGAGTTGGAGTGAAGCGTACACATGGAGCCGTCATGGCCCGTGTTCATGGCGGCGAGCAGATCGAAACATTCCGCGCCGCGAATCTCACCCAGGATGATGCGGTCGGGCCGCATACGCAGGGCGTTCTTCACAAGGTCGCCGATCGA
>JBPOET010000149.1:0-5154 GCA_051251675.1 Parasphingopyxis sp.
CGTCCAAGGAGGCGGTTTCCTCACGAAAGATTTGCTGACCGGGTGTCGATGGATCGCCGTCGAACACAGTGCCGAGGAACGTGTTCACGTCCGCCGTTCCGATAGGAACCTGGGTCGACAGCAGAGCCGAACGCGCCCGGATGAATTTCGAGTCGTTCGAATAGCGGGCCCCGGCGGTCAGCCGCAGATTGTCCGTAATGTCGACATAGACTTCGCCGAACAGGCCATAGGATTCCAGAGTGAAACGGTTCGTCTCACTGTCGAACATCGATGGCCCCTGATAGGTTGCCGGTATCGCGGCGACCGCGGCGGCAATCTGCGCCGGCGTTGCGCCGGCAGCGGTCAGCGCCGCTACAGTAGCCGCGGCCGTACCGGCTCCTGTCGCTCCGCCGAGAATGCCGGCCGCATAATCGAGCCCGAACGCGTTGACGAAATAATCGCCGCGCGCTGTGTGATCGAAATAGATGCCGCCAAGCAGGAAGTTGAAGGGCCCGTCGAAATCGGACGTCAAAATCGCTTCGATCGACCATTGCCGAGAATCGCTGGCCGAACGGTCGAACTCGGTGCTGTTATTGGCACAGCCGCCAACATCACCGCCGAAAACGCCGGCGAAACTGATTGTCGCGTCGGACACACAGGCCGTGCCGCCCGGACCGCCGGGGAACAGCGCATTGAAGGACGGTGCGAAGAACTGCGCCGTTGCTGGATTGGCTGCGAAACCGGCATAGGTGGCTATCGCCGTCCGGGCGGCTGCATCGAACGCCGGCGCCGCGGTCAGGTTATAATCGGAGCGCGAGTCGATAGACCGTTCCTGCCAACCGCCGTTGATCGACAGCGCAACCGGGCCGAAATCATGCTCCAGGCGCGCCTGGACGTACCATTCGTCCGCGAAATATGTCGGCGCGTAATCGATGTTGACCGTGCGCACATCTTCCGGAACAACCACGCCGGCATAGGTATCCGGCCCGAAAAGGCTGGTCAGGCCGAGCGGTGCAAAGGCCGGCGAAACGGCGATGCCAAGGAATTCCCGAGCGGCGAATATCGATGCCAGGGTGGCGTTGCCATTGACCGGCTCGGCACGCAGCGCATTGGGAGCGCAACCCAGGACCCCGGTCGGGTCGCGCGCGCAAAGCTGCTTCTGGATGCGTGAGCGGTCGTCATCTTCCTCGAAGAAGTAACCGGAAATGTCGATTGTCGTGTCGGGGCCGGGCTCAAGCCGCAAAGAGCCCCGAATGCCATACATGTCGCGGCCGTCGATATCGCTGCCGTCGAACAGGTTGGTCGTGTAGCCGTCGCGGTTCAGATAGAATCCCGCAACCCGGATACCCGCCCAATCGGAAAGCGGCACATTGACCATGCCTTCCGCGCGAATCGAATTGTAATTGCCATATTCGATCTCGCCGCTCGCCGCGAAATCGCTCAGATCGGGGCGTGCGGTAATCGTGTTGAGAACGCCGCTGGTCGCGTTGCGCCCGAACAGGGTGCCCTGCGGTCCGCGCAGAACCTCGATCCGTTCGATATCGAAATATTCGGTTTCGAACAGGTTGGTGGAAAGAACCGGCATGCCGTTGATGTGGATGCCGAGCGCACTGTCGCACGAGAAACCCACGCACAGATTGCCGACGCCGCGGATGGCCAGGCTGGAGCCAGTGAAGTTGCCCTTGGAGAAGGTCACATTCGGCAGGGTGAGCATCAGATCGCTGACATTCTCGATCTGCTGGCTTTCGAGCGCTTCGGCATTGAAAGCCGACACCGCGATCGGCACTTCGTTCAGCGTCTGCGACTGACGCTGGGCGGTGACGATGATCGGCGCGTTGGACGTCCGGCCCGCACTTTGGGCGGCTTCGCCGGTTTGCCCGACGGCAGGCGTAACCAGCCCGGCTCCGAGTGCTGTGGCTATCAACAACTCAACTTTTTTCACGGCATTCTCTCCCCATTATCAAACCGGTTTTTCCGGCTTTTTTCTCGGCTAGGCTTTGCGCCAATCCCGGTTATTCAATCAGAATGTCTGTGGGGAGACATACATCGGCGATGCTGAAATCGAACGCCAATGGCATCTTTCTTATTCCCGCAGGCACCTTCTCCGATTTATTATTTTCTTTTGAAGCTAAGCCTCGACAGAAATTGCGTCAACCGCAATTGACGTAAAGGGAACGCAAGAAGAGGCCGGTGTGCATCGTTGCAACAGTCGGTTTTTGGGGGAAATGCACGATTTCCGTTACGTCACGCTGAGGTCAGGCCATTTCCGCCGCTATCTTTTCGGCGATCATGATAACCGGCGCATTGGTATTCCCGCCGATTAGCGTGGGCATGATCGAGGCATCCACGACCCGCAACCCTTCCATTCCCCGCATTTTCAGCGACCCGTCCAGCGGCGACTCGTCATCGGCACCCATCCGTACCGTGCCGACCGGATGATAGATTGTTTCTGCGCACGCCCGGATATGCGCGTCGATCTCATCGTCGGTATTGACGCCGGGCCCCGGAACCAGTTCCGGCCCGCGAAGCGACGCCAGGGCCGCCTGGCCGCATATGGTCCTTATCATCTTTACCGATTCCCGCATGACGCGTTTGTCTTCTTCGCTGTCGAGATAATTGGGGTCGATCCGCGGCGTTGCGAAGGGATCGGCGGAATGAATGCCGATTTCGCCGCGGCTTTCGGGCCTCAGCTGGCAGGCATGAACGGTAAAGCCGTCCTTCTTCACTTCCTGGAACCCATGCTCGATCATGATCGCGTTCACGAGATGAAGCTGGACATCGGGACGGTCGAGCCCTTCGCGGGACTTGAGGAACGCACCGGTCTGGAGAAAATTGTCAGTGCCCGCGCCTTTCCGCCGCAACAGGAAATCGAGGCCCACGAACAGTTTCTTGAGGCCCGCCTGCTTGGAATGGGCGGAGAGCTTTTGCGTCATCTCATGCGCGACCACGATATCGAGATGATCCTGCAGATTCTTCCCGACCTGCGGCGACGCATGAGCGACCTCAATCCCGTGCTTCCCCAGTTCTTCGGGATCGCCGATGCCGGACAGCATCAGCAGTTGCGGCGATTGTACGGCCCCGGCGCAGACGATCACCTCGCGCCGGGCTTTTATCGTTCGTTTCTCCCGCCCCTTGCCGGCCACCGCCTCGACGCCGGTCGCGCGCCTGTTTTCGACCAGAATTTTCGTCACCAGGCCGGTAGAGAGAATGGCAAGATTGTCGCGCTTGCCGGCTATCGGGTGCAGATAGGCACGCGCCGCGCTGAACCGCTCGCCATCGGCGATGGTGCGCTGATAGGGGCCGAGCCCTTCCTGCTGCTCGCCGTTGAAATCGTCGGTCGTCGGATAGCCTGCTGCCGCTCCCGCCTCTATGAACTTGCCATATACCGCATCGCGCATTCCGCTATTGGTAACGCCGAGCGGCCCGTCGCGGCCATGATAGGCGTCGTCGCCCTCGTCATAGCTTTCCGATTTCTTGAAATAGGGCAACACATCGTCATAGCCCCATCCGGTCAGGCCGGTCTGACGCCACTGATCATAGTCGCGCGCATGGCCACGAATATAGATCATGCCGTTGATGCTGGACGAACCGCCCCATCCCTTTCCGCGCGGCCAGTAGAGCTTGCGATTGTCGAGGTGCTTTTGAGGCTCGGTCCAGAAGAACCAGTTTTGCGGATTGGGTTCCTTGAGAAGCGCCCCGACACCGGCCGGCATCTTCACCAGCAGACTCTTGTCTTCCTTGCCCGCCTCTATCAGACAGACCGACACCGACGGGTCCGCCGACAGCCGGTTCGCCATCACGCAACCGGCGCTGCCCGCGCCGACGATAACATAGTCGAATTCGTTGGTTTCAGTCGCCATGTCAGATACTCCGGCCGATAACTTCCTTCATGATCTCCGATGTGCCGCCATAGATGCGCTGTACCCGCGCATCCCGCCAAAGCCGCGCAACCGGATATTCGTTCATATACCCCGCTCCGCCATGCAGCTGCAGCGCGGCATCGCAGGCGCGCCATTGCAATTCCGTATGCCAGAGCTTGGCGGCCGACCCTTCATCGGCGGTCAGTTCGCCGCGTAAATGCCGGGACAGGGCCCAGTCGATATGCGCCCAGCCGACCTGAAGCTGCGCCGCCAGATCGGCCAGCGTGAAGCGGGTATTCTGGAAATCGAAGATGCGCTGGCCGAATGCCTTGCGATCCTTGGTGAAATTTACCGCCTCGTCAAAGGCGCGCTGCGCACCGGCCTGCGCGCTGATCGCAATGCTGAGCCTTTCCTGGGGCAGCTGGCTCATCAGATAGATAAAGCCGCGCCCTTCTTCGCCGAGGCAATTGGTGATGGGAACGCGAACATCGTTGAAGAACAGTTCGGACGTATCGGCAGAATGCTGGCCGATCTTGTCGAGATTCCTGCCGCGCGCAAAGCCCTCGCGATCCGCTTCGACGAGGATCAGCGATACGCCCTTGGCGCCCTGTGTCGGGTCGGTCTTGGCAACGACGATCACGACATCGGCATTCTGGCCATTGGTGATATATGTCTTGGATCCGTTGATGACATAATGGTTGCCATCCTTTTTGGCCGTCGTCTTGACGCCCTGCAGGTCCGAGCCCGTGCCCGGCTCGGTCATCGCAATGGCCGAAATGGCCTCGCCCGATACGAGTTTCGGGATCCAGTGCTTCTTTTGCTCCTCCGATCCATAGGCCAGAAAATAATCGGCCGTGATGTCCGACTGCAGCGTGATCCCGGCCGACGATCCCGCATAGGCCAGCTCCTCGTCGATCACCCCATTAAAACCGAAATCGAGGCCGAGACCGCCATATTCCTCGGGCATCGTCGGGCACAACAGCCCGGCCTCGCCGCAGGCCGTCCAGAAATGCCGGTCGACAATCTCTTCCTTTTCCCAGCGGTCGAGATGGGGATGCAGTTCCTTGTCGAAGAATTTGCGGACCTGATCGCGGAAAAGCTCGTGATTCTCGTCATAGGCGGTGCGGTTGGCTGTTTGGAGCATTGTAATTTCCTTTCGTGCCGGCGGGACTCCGCGCGAGAATCCATCCCTGTCGATCTTGCCATTCGTGTTCCGTGATATGCAGGTTGACGCGAACGTCAACCTTATTGCACAAGGGTCGGCGAATGCGGGATCCCCCGACTCACGCAAAACGAGGAGAATAAAGATGGCAGC
>JBPOET010000015.1:0-14655 GCA_051251675.1 Parasphingopyxis sp.
CTATGCGGCGGCGACATATGGCAATTTCGACACCATCCGGCTCGAAGGCGGCATAAACTTCCCGCTCGGCAACACCGTCGCTGCCCGTGTCGATGGCGTCTATCTGGAACGCGACGGCTTTTATAATGACAGGATCAATGGCGGCAGCGTCAACGATCAGGACCGTTATCTCCTCCGTGCCCAGGCCCTGTGGGAAGCGACGCCGGAACTCAGCATCCGCATCATCGGCGATTATTCGAACAAGGACGAAGAATGCTGCGCCGCGGTTTTCGTGACGCCGGAGATGACACCGGGCGCAACGCAGAATGCCGCGCTCAACCCCTTTGCGGGACCGGGCGGCGGCGGATCGCTGGTCGGCCTGCAAAATCCGATCATTCCGATCCTGCTCGCCCTCGGCCAGGATCCGCGGGCGTTCACCGACGACCCCTATGATCGCAACATCTATCCCTCGGCCGGCCGCTCCTATGCGGGCGAAACCGAAGACTGGGGTCTGTCTCTACAGGCGGAATGGGAGCTGGGCGCCGTCGACCTGACCTCGATCACGGCCTATCGCGACTATAGCAACAATCAGGCTTCCGACACCGACTATACGGGCGTCGATATTCTGTTCCGGGCGCCGGGCGACGATGCCGGCTCACGCCAGTTCCAGACGTTCAGCCAGGAACTTCGCCTGCAGGGGACGGCGTTCAACGACACGCTCGACTGGCTGATCGGCGCCTATTACGCGCATGAAGACCTGACGGTTACCGACAATCTGAAATTCGGCAGCCAGTACGGGGCCTTCGCGCCTTGCCGGGTCATTCTGGCGGTCAATCCCGCACTTGTGTCGCCGGGCGGCCAGGGCTGTCTCAGCGCAGGTGGACGTGCCCTTCTCGATGGCACGGTTACCGGCACGCCCGCCTTCGGCGCGGGTACGCCTCTTATTCTCGGCGGCCTCGACCTGTTGTCGCAAGTCAACAATGTCGGCGCCAATGGTACGCGTTACGAACAGACCAGCGAGAATTTCGCCTTCTTCACCCATAATATCATTCACATCACCGATCGCCTCGATCTGACGCTCGGCGCTCGCTACACGAATGAGAACAAGGACTTCTCGGCGAACTTCAACAACACCAATGCGATCTGCCCGGTGCAGCGCAATCTTCAGGCCCCGCTGTTGGCCGGGCCTCTGGCCGGACTCGCCGGTGCGCTGATATCGCTGAGCTGTCAGGGCAACTCGTCAACGGAACTTAACGCACTCAACATCTCCGATGACCGCAGCGAAGAGGAATTTACCGGCACCGCCGTTCTCTCCTACCGCCCGACGGACGACCTGCTGCTCTACGCCAGCTATTCGCGCGGCTACAAGGCAGGCGGTTTCAACCTCGATCGCTCGGCACTGACCGGCGCGTTCTACAGCCCTGCCGATACGACCGGCCAGTCCAATATCTCGGTGGTCGTCGGCCCTGCCGTGCTGAACAATCCGGCCAATCTTCAGTTCGACGAGGAAACGGTCGACGCCTTCGAGATCGGTGCGAAATATACGGGCCGGAACTTCACGATCAGTGCTGCGGCCTTCCGTCAGGAGTTTTCGAACTTCCAGCTGAACACGTTCAACGGCACGGTTTTCCTTGTCCAGAACATCAACAGCTGCGGCACGGGCCTTAACGGAGCCGACCAGGATACCGGCGGACTGACCGGCGCCTGTGCGCCTGGCGATGTCCAGCCCGGGGTCATCTCCCAGGGCATTGAAGTCGAGGCTACGCTCAATCCGACCGACTATCTCGCCTTCAACGCGGGCTTCACATACGCCGATACCGGTTATGAAAATGACCTTATCGGCCGTGACGACGGTACGCCGCTCGATCCGGCGCTGCGTCTGCTGCCCGGCGACAGCCTGTCCAACGCGCCCGACATCGTCGTGACCGGCGCCATGAGCTGGACGCCGCCTATCGGCTCCAACGGCATGAGCGGCCTCGTCTATCTCAACACGCGTATGACGAGCGGCTATAACACCGGCTCCGACCTGCTGTTCGGCAAAGAACAGGAAGGCTATGTTGTCGTCAATGCGCGCGTGGGTCTCCGCGGCGCCGACAATCGCTGGTCGCTGGAACTCTGGGCCCAGAACCTGTTTGACACCGATTATACGCAGGTTGCCTTCAACACCCCGTTCATCGCTCCGCAGCAGACCTATTCGGCATTCCTCGCCGAACCGCGGACCTATGGCGTAACGGTTCGTACGCGCTTCTAAGCCGCGCAACCTGAGCCTGTTAAGGAGCCCGCGCCCGTCAAACGGCGCGGGCTCTTTTTTTGTCTCAGAACAATCTGTTGAAGAGAGAGCCTTTCCCGGCCATTGATAGGCAATGGCACTCGACTCCCTCATGGTAAAAATCGCGGTGATCGGCGTTGCCGGAGTCGGCGCGCAGTGGATTGCATGGCGCACAGGCAAGCCCGCCATCGCACTGATGCTCATCATGGGCATCATTGTCGGGCCGCTCAGTTCCTTCATTCCCCTCGATATATTCCGCGGAGGCCTCATAAATCCCGAAAGAGACTTCGGGGCCCTGATGGAGCCCATCATCAAGCTCGCGGTCGCGGTGATCCTGTTCGAGGGAGGGCTCAGCCTCAATTTCCGGGAGCTGCGACAGGCCGGCTGGGCGGTGATGCGCATTGTCGTTATCGGCGTGCCGCTGGGCTGGTTCCTCGGCACACTGGCCGCGCATTACGGAGCCGGGCTGAGCTGGTCCGTTTCCGCACTGTTCGGCGGCATATTGGTCGTGACAGGTCCTACGGTGATCGGCCCCATGCTGCGCACACTGCGCGTAGGCCCGCGGGTATCGAACATCCTGAAATGGGAAGGCATCGTCAACGATCCGATCGGCGCGCTGCTTGCCGTCTTCATCTTCGCCTATGTCACCTATGGCGGGTCGGGTACCAATATTGCCGCGATAAGCTTCGACGTGATCGGGTCGACCTTTGTGGCAGCCCTGCTCGGCGCGGCGCTTGGTTGGGGCGTTACATGGTTTTTCCCGCGCGGCTATGTACCCGAATATCTGAAAGCGCCGATGCTGCTCATCCTCGTGATCGGCGGCTTCGTGCTCGCCGATATCATCCAGCATGAAACGGGCCTGGTCACGGTAACGATCATGGGCGTCGTCATGGCGAACCGACCGATGTTTTCCAGCCATGCCCTGCGGCGCTTCAAGGAGGATCTTTCGGTCCTCCTCATATCCGGGGTGTTCATCATCCTCTCCGCGACCCTGGACTGGGAAGTCATCACCAGCTTCCAGACGAGCTCCCCCGATCCCATCGAAGGCGTGCTGCGCTTCACGGGCTTCCTCATCCTGCTGCTGTTCGTGGTGCGCCCGCTGACCATCCTTGTCGCGCTGCTCTTTTCGAGCGTGCCTTGGAATGAGCGACTCTTCATCGCCTGGATCGCCCCGCGGGGGATTGTCGCCGTGGCGATCACCGGCCTCTTCGCGATCCGCCTCGTCGACTATGGGGTGGAGGATGCCGAAGCGCTGATCCCCCTCTCCTTCGGCGTCGTCATAGCAACGATATTCGCCCATGGTTTTTCGGCAAAATGGTGGGCCAGACGGCTCGGCATCGATCAGGGACCGGCCGATGGCGTATTGCTGGTCGGGGCCAATCGCTGGACGATCGACTTCGGCGAATTGCTCAAAAAGCTCGATATCCCGGTCACGATCGCAGATCCGTCCCAATATGCGCTGCGGGCCGCCAGAAGGCGGGAACTCAATGTCTATCGCGGAGACATTCTCGACGAAGTGAGCCAGGAGCATCTCGATCTCGGCCAGTTCCAGGAGCTTATCGCGGCAACCGACAATGATGCCTATAACGCCCTGATCTGCGACGATCTGGGCCCCGAAATGGGCTATGACTCGGTCAGTCAGATCGGCACGGACAAAGACCGGGCGCCCTATCACTCGCGCGGCCGCGTGCTGATGCGCTCAGCCCCCACGATCGACGACCTGCTGAAATGCGAGGACGCCGACTGGGTCTTCACGCGCACCAAGATCACGGAAAAATTCGGCATCGAAGACCTGAAGCAGAAGCTCGACCCCGAAGCGCTGATGATCTGCGTCCTGAAGCCCGACAGGCGCCTGCTTTTCTACTCGACGGATGCGCGGCCGATTGTCGAGCCGGGCGATATCATCGTCAGCTATGCGCCGCCCGCAAGCCCGGAAACGCAGCGCGAGAAAAAACAGCGGCCGCCACAACCCGAACCTGCCGTTTAAGCCGCTTCCTGCTCCTCTTCTTTCGGCGCAGCCGCCGCTTTCAGAAGCCGTTTCTGGAGGGCCTTCAACCGTGCGGAATTGACGATCTTCTCGCCAAAAAGATCGGTCAGGTAGAATGTGTCGACGGCCCGTTCGCCATAGGTGGCGATATGGGCGGAGCGGATCGTGGCCTTGGACTGGAACAAGGCATGGGTCAGGCTGTTGAGCAGGGCCGGCCGGTCGAGCGCATTGACCTCGATCACCGTGTACCGGTTGGACGCCTTGTTATCGATCAGTACGAGCGGTTCGATATGGAAGGCTTCCGCGCGGGTTCGCGAAAGCGGCCGCGCCTCCAGCCGTTCTTTCATCTTATGCTTGTTGGCGATCGCGTCACGGATGGCTGTTTCGAGACGCTCGAGCTGCCCCGGATCGTCGAAAGTTCCGCCGAACGGATCCTGAACGAGGATATTGTCGAGCGCCATACCATCGCGATTGGTGTAGATGCGCGCGTCGATCACATTGGCTCCGGCCATGTCGACGGCTCCCGCCAGCCTGTAGAACAGCCCCGGATGGTCGGCCGTATAGATTGTCACCAGGGTCGCACCGCGCTCGGGGTCCGGCTGCATCGCAATGGAGAGCTTGTCATTCGCGCCCTCCGCCGCCGACATTTGCCGGGCATTGGCGGCCGCGGTTTCTGCGTTTTCCGCAATCCAATAGGCTTTGGGCATCCGCTTGAAGTGCCGCGCCATCTCAGATTGCGACCAGTCCAGCGTTTCGGCCAGTTTTTTCTGAGCCGCTTCAATCTGCGAGTTGCGGCCCTGATGCATATGGCCCAGCCGCAGCATCTCTTCCCCGGCATTATAGAGGTCGGACAATAATTGCCGTTTCCAGTCATTCCAGACGCCGGGCCCGACCGCACGGATATCGACCACCGTGAGCACGAGCAGTAACTTCAGCCGCTCCGGGCTTTTGACCCTGAGAACGAAATCCTCGATCGTCTTGGGGTCGGAAAGATCGCGTTTGAATGCCGAAGCCGACATCAAGAGGTGCCAGCGGACAAGCCAGGCCACCGTTTGCGTTTCCCCGGCATCGAGCCCCAGGCGCGGGCATAGCTTGTTGGCCACTTCCGCGCCGAGGATCGAATGATCGCCGCCCCGGCCCTTGGCGATGTCATGCAGCAGCACCGCCACATAGAGCACCCTCCGGGAGACGAGCTTGCCCATAACAGCATGGGAGAGCGGGTGATCGTCTTTCAGCAATCCGTTCTCGATCTTGGACAATAGTCCGATCGCGCGGATCGTGTGCTCGTCGACCGTGTAATGATGGTACATGTCGAACTGCATCTGCGCGACGACACGGCCGAAATCGGGAATGAAGCGACCGAAAATCCCGGCCTCGTTCATCCAGCGGAGCACGGTTTCCGGATCGCGTGGACTCGTCAACACATCGAGGAAGAGCTTGTTGGCCCGGGGGTTTTTGCGGACTTTCTTCGCCACGAGCTTCTCGTCGCGGCCCGCCTGCCGCATTGCGGTCGGGTGGATTTCCAGCCCATGCCTGTCGGCGAGCGCGAACAGCTCGATCAGGCGAACGGGGTCCTCCGCAAAAAACCCTTCATGGGGGATCGAAAGGCGTCCGCGGTCGAGCGTGAAGCCGTTCAGTTTTCGCGGCTTGCGGCGCAAGGTGGGCATGATGAACCGCCTGCCGCGCGGCCCATATTGCTCGTCGAGATGGGCGAGGAAAATGCCCGTCAGATCGCCGACCTGTTTCGCTGTCAGAAAATAATGCTGCATGAACCGTTCGACGGCCGATTTTCCGGTCCGCTCGGCATAGTTCATCCGCTTGGCGATTTCGGGCTGCACATCGAAGGTCAGCCGTTCTTCGGGCCGCCCCGAAATCAGATGGAGATGGCAGCGCACCGCAAGCAGGAAGGTGCGCGCCTTGCGAAACTGTTTGAGCTCGTCGGCAGTGAGCAGACCATGTTCCACCAGCTCGGCCAGATCGCGCACCTGGTGCACATAGCGCCCGATCCAGAACAAGGTGTGGAGATCGCGAAGGCCGCCCTTGCCGTCCTTGATATTGGGTTCGACAACATAGCGGCTGTCGCCCATCCGCTCGTGCCGGGCATCGCGTTCGGCCAGCTTTTCTGCGGTAAAGGCCTGGGCCGTACCCTCGACAACTTCGACATAAAAGCGCCGGGTTGCCTCATCATACAGCGATTCGTCTCCCCAGAGGTAGCGCGCCTCGAGCAGGGCCGTGCGGATCGTGAGATCGCTTTTCGCCATCCGTACCATATCGTCGAGCGAGCGACTCGAATGGCCGACCTTCAGGCCCAGATCCCAGAGCGTATACAGGATCGTCTCGATCACCTGCTCGCACCAGGGCGACTGTTTGTACGGCGTGAGGAAGCCGATATCGAGATCGGAGAAGGGCGCGAGCTCGCTGCGGCCATAGCCGCCAACCGCGATCAGGCTCAGCCGTTCGGCATCCGACGGATTGCTGTTCGAATAGAGCCGCTGGACCGTAAAATCATAGATGAGCCGGAGCAGCTGATCGTAGAGGAAGGAATAGCTCGCGGTGATAATGCTCCCGTGCGAGGGCCGGGCGACAAGGCGCGCGGCAATCTCCGCGCCGCCCTTCTCCATTGCTTCGCGCAGCTCCTCCACCGCCGCGGCGCGCAAGGCTGCAGGCCCGTCAGCCTCCAGCCTGTGGAGCCGGGCCGCGACCTCGCGGCGATCGATAATCGCGCGGCGATTGGGAATAGAGGTACCGGCCATGGCCCCAATCTAGGCGTCGCCGCCATCGTCCGCCAGCCGCTTGAGCCGATAAATCATTTCAAGCGCTTCGCGCGGGCTGAGGTCATCGGCATGAATGGCGGCCAGCGCATCGCGCAGCGGATCGGGCCGCTCCTCCTCCTGCACGGCATCCGCCGCAAAAAGAGGCAGGTCATCAAGCCCCGCCGCAAGACCGCCAGTCGACGCCCGGCCCGCTTCCAGTTTCGCCAGCACCGCCTTGGCGCGGGCAACCGTTTCCTTCGGCAGCCCGGCAAGCTTGGCCACGGCGAGGCCGTAACTGCGATCCGCCGCGCCATCCGCCAGTTCGTGGAGCAGGACCAGATCGCCCTTCCATTCCCGCGCCCGCACGTGATGGAGGGAGAGCGCGTCGAGCCTTTCGGCGAGCCGGGTCAGCTCATGATAGTGGGTGGCGAACAGGCAGCGGCACTTGTTAACGTCATGGACCGCCTCGACAACGGCCCAGGCAATGGCAAGGCCGTCATAGGTCGACGTACCGCGCCCGACTTCGTCCAGAATGACCAGGCTGTTCTCCGTCGCCTGGGCGAGAATCGCGGCCGTTTCCACCATCTCGACCATGAATGTCGACCGGCCCCGCGCCAGATTGTCCGACGCGCCGACACGGCTAAACAGCTTGTCGACAATACCCAGCCGGGCCGCCGCCGCCGGCACATAGCTGCCCGTCTGGGCGAGCACGGCAATCAGGGCATTCTGTCGGAGAAAGGTCGATTTGCCGCCCATATTGGGCCCGGTAACAAGCCAGAGCCGCTCCTCGGGAGACAGGCCGCAATCATTGGCCACAAACCGCTCGCCCAACTGCTCGACCGCCTGTTCGACAACCGGGTGCCGGCCGCCCTCGATTTCGAAACAGGCATGGGCCGCCAATTTGGGACGAACCCAACCGGCCAGCGCCGCCTGTTCGGCAAGCGCGGCGGCGACATCCAGCCGGGCAAGCGCGTCAGCCGTTGCGGCGACGCGTTCCTTGTCGGCCAGCAGGATTTCGATCAACTCCTCAAGATGCGCCGCTTCCGCCGCAAGGGCATGGGCGCCGGCCTGCATCACCCGCTGCGCTTCCTCATGAAGGTCCGGCGCGTTGAAGCGCACGACCCCGGCCAGCGTCTGACGATGGGTGAAGCCGGAGTCCGCGCTCATCAGTGGATCGGCATGCCGGGATGGCACTTCGATATGATAGCCGAGCACATTATTGTGCTTCACCTTGAGGCTGGCGATGCCCGTCGCCTCGCGGTAGCGCGCCTCGAGCGCGGCGATCGCCTTGCGCCCCGCGCCTGCCGTCGCCCGCAGATCGTCCAGCGCGGCGTCATAGCCTTCGGCGATATAACCGCCCTTGGCCATGTCGATCGGCGGCTCGGGCACGAGAGCGCGCGACAGGCGGTCGGTCAATGCGCCATGCCCGGTCAGGAGCGGCAGCAACCGGCTCAGCAACGCCGGCGGCTCATCGATCCGCGCAAGGCTGATGTGAAGGTTCCGCGCCGCGCCGAGGCCGTCGCGCAACAGGCCAAGGTCCCGCGGGGTGCCGCGCCCGGCCACCAGCCTGCCAAGCGCCCGACCCAGATCGGGCAAAGCCTTGAGCGCCGCGCGAAGACTTTCGCGGCGACCGGCGTCGTTCGCAAACAGCTGCACAAGATCGAGCCGCTCGGTGATCGCTTCGGGCGATGTCAGCGGTGCCGAAATATCGGCCGCGAGCAGTCGCGCGCCCGCGCCGGTGACGCTCCGGTCGATGCTGCCGAGCAGGCTTCCCTTGCGTCCGCCGCCCACGGCCTGGGTCAGCTCAAGGCTTTCCCGGGTCGCCGCATCGATCAGCATATGATCGCTCGTCCGGTGACGGTGCGGTGGCTGGAGAAACGGCACCGCGCCCTGGCCCGCCGTTTCGAGATAGGCGAGCAGCCCGCCGGCGGCGGCAAGTTCGGCGCGGTGAAAATCGCCAAATCCGTCCAGCGTCGCAACGCCGAACATGGCCTTCAGCCGCTTTTCCGCCCCGATGCTGCTGAAATCCGTTTTCGGACAGATCTGCGCATGGCTGGGCGCCGCCACAAAGCCTTCCGGAACGATCAGCTCCGCCGCGGACAGCCGGGCAAGTTCGGCGTCCAGCATATCGGGTTCGGCCAGCGACAATGTGAACCGTCCGGTCGAGATGTCGGCGGCGGCGATACCCAGCGCCTCGCCGGTTTCGGCGATGGCGACAAGCCAGTTTTCCGATTTGGCGTCGAGCAGCGTTTCTTCGGTCAGCGTGCCCGCCGTAACGACCCGCACCACCGCGCGGCCGACCAGCGCCTTCGATCCGGCGCGCTTTTTCGCCTGCTCCGGCGTTTCCGTCTGATCGGCAAGCGCAACCCGGTGCCCCGCCTTGATCAGCCGCGCCAGATACGCTTCATGGCTGTGCGCGGGCACGCCGCACATCGGAATCGGCTGGCCCTCATGCTCGCCGCGCGCCGTGAGCGCGATATCGAGAGTCGCCGCAGCCTGCTTCGCGTCTTCGAAAAACAGCTCGAAAAAGTCGCCCATGCGATAGAAGAGCAGGCAATCCGGCACCGTTTCTTTCAGCGCCAGATATTGCTTCATCATCGGCGTCGGGCCGGTTTTCGCCGCTCGCGTCTTTTTTGCCTTGGTCGCCATGTCGAATCGGGGGATAGCGTCTTGCCGCCGTGGCCGCCATGCCTCAATAAGGCGAAAGGACGGGTTCGTCCGCTCAGCCACACTATCGTCACCGGGGGGAATTGATGAACGACCGCAGCAATGTCGAATTTTCTGAGCGGGAGGCGCTGCTTTTTCATTCGCACGAGCGACCCGGCAAGATCGAAATCGTTGCAACCAAACCCATGGCGACACAGCGCGACCTGAGCCTCGCCTATTCGCCCGGGGTTGCGGTCCCCGTCAAGGCTATCGCCGAGGATCCGGCCAAGGCCTATGACTATACGGCCAAGGGCAATCTCGTCGCGGTCATCTCCAACGGCACGGCGATTCTGGGCCTCGGCAATCTGGGAGCGCTTGCCTCCAAGCCGGTGATGGAAGGAAAGGCTGTTCTTTTCAAACGCTTCGCCGATGTGGATTCGATCGATATCGAGCTCGATACCGAAGATGTCGACAAGTTCATCAGCGCGGTCGAGATCATGGAGCCGAGCTTTGGCGGCATCAATCTGGAAGATATCGGCGCGCCGGCCTGTTTCATCATCGAGCAGACGCTGAAAGAGCGGATGAATATTCCCGTCTTTCACGACGACCAGCACGGCACTGCGATCATTTCGGCCGCCGGCCTGATCAACGCCCTTCACCTGACCGGGCGGGACATCAAGGACTGCCGCATGGTCGTGAACGGTGCCGGTGCCGCAGCCATCGCCTGTACCGAACTGATCAAGGCCATGGGCATGCCGCATGACAATGTCATCATGTGCGACCGCAAGGGCGTTATCTACCAGGGCCGCGAGGAGGGAATGGACCAGTGGAAATCCGCCCATGCCGCCGCCACCGATACCCGCACGCTCGAGGAAGCGCTGTCCGGGGCGGACATTTTCCTCGGCCTGTCTGCCGGCGGCGCACTGAAACCGGAAATGGTGATGGAGATGGCCGACCAGCCGATCATTTTCGCCATGGCCAATCCCGATCCCGAAATCACCCCGCCCGAGGCGAAAGAAGCGCGGCCCGACGCCATTATCGCGACGGGCCGGTCCGACTATCCCAACCAGGTCAATAACGTCCTGGGCTTTCCGTTCATTTTCCGCGGCGCTCTCGATGTACGCGCGACAACGATCAACGACGAGATGAAGATTGCCGCCGCCGAAGCCATCGCCGCGCTGGCCCGGCAACAGGTGCCCGAGGAAGTCGCCGCCGCCTATGGGACTTCGCACAGTTTCGGACCCGACTATATCATACCGGCGCCCTTCGATCCCCGGCTGATGGAAATCGTGCCTGCCGCCGTCGCCCAGGCGGCGATGGATACCGGCGTTGCGCGGCTGCCGATCCTCGACATGGACGACTATCGCCATCGCCTGAAATCGCGCCTCAACCCGACCACGTCCGTGCTTACCCTGGCCTATGACCAGGCCCGGGCGCAGCCGCGCCGCGTGCTGTTCGCCGAGGGCGAGGAGGAAGTGGTACTGCGGGCCGCCATCCAGTTCCGCGAAGGCGGCTACGGCATTCCCGTCCTGGTCGGGCGCGACGATATCCCGGACCGGCTGCGCGCGCTGGGCGTCAGCGATCCGGAAGAATATGAATATCACAACAGCCGCAAGTCCCCGCTGGTCTCCGAGATGGTCGAATTTCTCTACGAGCGGCTCCAGCGGCGCGGCTATCTGCGGCGCGATTGCGAACGGCTGGTCAATCAGGATCGGCACATCTTCGGCGCGCTGCTGGTCGCGCTGGGCGAAGCCGATGTCATGATTACCGGTGTGACCCGCCAATATAACCAGTCGCTGGGCCAGGTGATGAAGGTGCTCGATCCCATGGAAGGGCGGCGGCCGTTCGGCATCCATGTCCTTGTCGGCAAGAGCCATACCGTATTCATGGCAGACACTACGGTCAACGAACGACCTTCGCCCGAGCTGCTGGCCGACATCGCCGAACAGACGGCGGCCGTGGCGCGACGCATGGGGCATGAACCGCGCGTCGCCTTCCTCTCCTATTCGACCTTCGGCAACCCTCCCGGCAACTGGCTGGAAAATATTCGCGATGCGGTTGCCCTGCTCGACGCGCGGGGCGTCAGCTTCGAATATGAGGGCGAGATGGCGCCCGACGTCGCGCTGAATCCGAAGTTGATGAAGAACTACAAGTTCAGCCGTCTGTCCGAGCCCGCCAATGTCCTTGTGATGCCTGGCCTGCAATCGGCCAATCTCAGCGCGAAGCTGCTACGCGAGCTGGGCGGCGATCATGTTATCGGGCCGATGCTGGTCGGCATGGCCCACCCGGTGCAGATCGCAACCATGTCGGCAACGGCAAGCGAGCTGGTAACGCTCGCGGTGCTCGCCGCCGGCGGAATCGCGCGTTAGATTGTCAGAACCTTGCTCGCTGCACGGTTATGACAAATAGTCCTTGATTATCCGCCCGGATTGTCTGCGGTGCTGCCCGCCTGGCCGACACTGCCGACGCGGCCGATATTGCCGAACAGCTCGTCGAAGAAACCGCGGTTGCGGCCGAGCGTCGGCGTCTCGTCGCTGGACGGCGAGATCGAGGCCACCTGATCCATACCGATACGGTCGACAGCCGCGACATTGCCATCGCCGGCGAATCGCACCGCCAATATCGTCTGGCCGGTGGGTCGCGGTCGGGCGAAGGCAAGCTGGCGCGAATCGCGGGAAACATAGTACCAGGTGGGCGTTTCGGTGGCGGTCGTGAACTGGCTGGTAAAGGTCGGACGGCCCAGCATAGCCTGCACGGAAGCGCGGTTATCGACGCCCGGCTGGACGGACTCGATCAGGATCGGCTCGCCGAAATATCCCTGATGCGTGCGAATCTGCGCGCAGCCGCTTGTCACAAAGCCTGTCGCGAAAAGGGCAGTCGCGCCTGCAACCAACGGCAAGTGCCGGATTTTCCGGGGCATTTCGGTCTCCTTACGCGCAACACCTGTACAGCCAGCATTGCAACTTGATACTCGGGGCTCAATATGCGGAAGGCGGCCCGGATAGCAAGGCCGCATCGAAGGAGCGATATCCACCAATGTCCCTGATAGACCGGCTTTTCAAGCGCGACCGGCCACGCGAGGCCATGATCCCGCTCTATCGCGGCATCGTCGAACGCGGGCGCGACACGCAATGGTATGCCAAGGGCGGGGTTCCGGACACGCAGGATGGCCGGTTCGACATGATCGCCGCCATCCTCGCGCTGACCCTGTTGCGGATCGAGGGCGAAGGCCGGACCTATGCCAGCGAAAGCGCCTTGCTGGCGGAACTGTTCATAGACGATATGGACGGCCAGCTGCGCCAGCTGGGAATTGGCGACATCGTGGTGGGCAAGCATATCGGCAAGATGCTGGGCGCACTCGGTGGACGGCTGGACGCCTACCGCGAAGGATTTGCCGAGGGCGGCGACGCCGGAGAAGCTCTGCTCCGCAATCTCTATCGCGGCGATCCTCCGGCCGAGGATCAGGCGGCGTTCACCGTTTCGCGTCTTAGGGTATTCGCACAGGCGCTGAAAAAGGAACCGGCGGATGCCATCATCGCCGGCGCGCTTCCGGAACTCGCATGAGTCAGCCAAGTGAATTTTCGCGCCCGATTCCGATCGAGACGATCGGGGCGGGAGCGGCATCACACAGCGTTGAGGCCAGTGCCGAGGAATGCGCCGCGCTGGCCCGGCGTTTCGGGTTGGTGGCCATGGACGGCCTATCGGCGGAAGCGGATATCTTGCGTGACGGAACCGCCGTCTATGCCAAGGGATTGGCCAGGGCCCAGGTCAAGCAAAGCTGCGTGGTAACCGGCGATGTGGTTTCAAGCAGAATCGAGGCCGAGTTCGATCTGCGCTTCCTGCCCGAAACGGCCCCGCCATCCGAGGAGGAAATCGAACTGAGCGCGGACGAGTGCGAAACCATGCCCTATACCGGCGGCGCTATCGATATCGGCGAAGCGGCCGCCCAGACAGTGGCGCTCGTCCTGGATCCATTTCCCCGCAGCGACAATGCGGAACAGGCTTTACGGAATGCAGGCGTTATCAGCGAAGAGGAAGCGGGGCCCTTTGGCGCGCTCAAGGGACTGCGCGATGCCCTTGCCGGGAAAAGCGCCGACTAATCCCTAAAACGGCACATCGTCGTCAAGATCGTCGTCGAACGCGCCGCCCGCGGGCTTCGAACCGGATGACTGGCCACCACCATAGCCGCCGTCATTGCCCCCAGAGCCGCCCCAGCTGTCGCCCGAACCGCCTCCGGACGACTGGCCGCCACCTCCCCCGCCATCGCGGCCGTCGAGCATGGTCATGCTGCCGTTGAAGCCATCGATTACGACTTCGGTGGAATAGCGGTCATTGCCCGACTGGTCCTGCCATTTGCGGGTGCGAAGCTGGCCTTCGATATAAACCTTGCTGCCCTTGCGCAGATAGCGTTCGGCGACATTGGCGAGGCCTTCGGAGAAGATCGCGACGCTGTGCCATTCGGTGCGCTCTTTACGCTCGCCGGTCTGCTTGTCCTTCCATGTCTCGGATGTCGCGATGCGCAGATTGCAGACCTTGCCGCCATTGCTGAACGAACGCGATTCCGGGTCGCGCCCCAGATTGCCGATAAGGATTACCTTGTTGACGCTGCCAGCCATGTCTTGTCTCCCAGAATTCCTGCCGCCGAGTCCCGGCGGATAGTTCGCCTTGGCTTAGAAAAAGGGCGGGGATTCGACAAGCACCGGGGGAACGCAACATGGGGTTATGTTGGTGCGGTGTGTGTGTTTGCCAGAATTTCGCTTGTTGTCGGCCGGTCTCGGGCGGGCGGGCAGACGCCGGACCGGTCCCTACAATCCGAATCCAACCGCCGTCCAATAGGTGATCCCGGCGGCCAGATAGGCAAGCGCAAACAGATAGGCGAGCATGAAGGCTGGCCATCGCCAGCTGTTGGTCTCGCGCCGCGTGACGGCAATCGTCGACAGGCATTGCGGGGCGAAGACGAACCAGGCGAGGAATGCGAGAGCGGTGGGCAGGCTCCACTGACCCTGCAGCTGCTGGGTCAG
>JBPOET010000150.1:0-5153 GCA_051251675.1 Parasphingopyxis sp.
AACGAAGAAGTCGTCGCGCGGGCAGCGGCGGCATGGAATGGCAATCGAGGAGTATGGCTATCCCGAAACGCCGACGAGCAGCATCCAGCATATCCGATATCTGGGCGTGATAGGGCCGGTGGGCGCGGCATATGCGGTCGGAAAGATCTTTCCGGCTGATTGCGCGGCGATAGATATTGCCGTGACCGGCCAGACGCCGCGGTACAAGGCCCAGCCCGCCGCGCACTTTCGCCGTCAGCTCATATCCGGCTTGTCCAGGTGCAGGCGCAACCATGGCCGGGTCGATCTCGCGTTCCGAGCGGTTCAGGTCGATCCAAGCGCGGGCGATCTGGGCAAGGATGATTGTATAGCCGCTGTCCGCCAGCGGTATAACGATGCTGTCGACATGGCGGTCTTCGAGCGATCGAAGCGCGAATTCGTCGAGCCGGGTGTTCTCAAGCAGGCTTGCCGGATAGCGGCGGCCGGCGTGCGGTACCGAAAGAATGACCGGAGATTGCGGCACGGCCGGCCCCAACCGGATAAAATGTTCGGGCCGAGAGCCGCTATATTCCATGGCTTCGGGCCTATTATTCCCGTGAATCAAAGGCAAGACCTTCCAAAACTCGGGTCAAGGCTGGAAAATTTTAAGAGCTCTGTACTATAGTCGGTCCAACGATGCGCCAGGGGTGGCGCGCAGACAGGTGATGGGACGAAAATGATCCGTATCCTTTTGGCAGAGGACGATATGTCGATGCGCGAATATCTGAAGCGCGCACTCGAACGGACAGGATATGCCGTCGATACGGCGGATTCCGGTATTTCGGCCCTGCCTCTGCTCGAGAAAAACAGTTATGATCTGTTGCTGACAGATATCGTTATGCCGGGCATGGACGGAATCGAGCTGGCTCAGGAAGCCACAAAAATCGCTTCCGATATGCGAGTTATGTTCATCACCGGCTTTGCCGCCGTCGCGCTGAAAAACAACAAGACACCGCCCAACGCCAAAGTGCTCTCAAAGCCGTTTCACCTGCGCGATCTCGTGCTGGAGGTCGACCGGATGTTCGAAGTCGGCGACGCATCGGGGCTTTGAGAAATCAGCGGTTGCGCAGTTGCAGCCGCTCCACTAGATAGCCCGTTCGCGTGGGCGCGTAGCTCAGTGGTAGAGCACTGTGTTGACATCGCAGGGGTCGCTGGTTCAATCCCAGCCGTGCCCACCATTTTCCCCTAAAAGATGTTCAACACCCGGCCGGGATCCGGCCCTCATCCTCGTTGAAGGCATGAAAAACGGCCATCATGGCGTCCGGTCGGGTCGCAAAAAACCGGATGAACCATGATGGCCTTGGCGATTTCGGCTTTGGAGAGTCGTTATCGCCGCAAACAGCTATGGGCGGGTTCGGCGATTCGCTTTGTGATACAGGTCACAGGATTCCGGATTGGCGGGCGACGTCCACCTTGCCGGCCGCTTGGTCCGCCGCGCCGGCGCTCCTGGATCGTACATGAAGCGGACGATACCGGTGAGCGCGAGCCGTATGACCAACAGATGTCATTTTTTGAATAGCACCGCGCGAGCGCCTATTGACCGCTATCCCTTCGGGGTTAGACGCGAAGGGTGAGGGAGGGGACGCGATGATAAGCACGATAGGCCTGGTTGGGGCGTTGGCGCTGTTGATCTGGATGACGGTGCGCGGCGTGAACATCCTGATCGCCGGGCCGGTTGCCGCGGCTCTCGTCGCCGCGACGAGCGGGATCGCCTGGCTGCCGCCCCTGGCCGCCGCCGGAACGCCCGATTTCGCGACAAGCTATATGGCGGGGTTTACGGGCTTTTTCGGCAACTGGTTTTTCATGTTCCTGCTCGGCGCCATTTTTGGCGAGGTGATGGGTGCATCGGGTGCGGCGGCGAGCGTGGCCCATTGGATCATCGAGAAAATCGGGATTAAACATGCGGTTCTGGCCGTTGTCGCTGCCTGCGCGCTGCTGACCTATGGCGGGGTCAGTGTCTTTATCGTCGCCTTCTCCGTCTATTCGCTGGCGGTCGGCCTTTTCCGCGAGGCCAATCTGCCCCGCCGCTTCATTCCCGCAGCCCTCTGCTTCGGCTCGGTTACCTTCACCATGACGAGCGCGGGCTCTCCTGAAATCCAGAACCTGATTCCGATGCAGCATCTTGGCACCACCGCCTATGCCGCCTGGGAGGTCAGCCTGGTGGTCGCCATTCTGATGGCCACGCTCGGATTTCTCTGGCTGCAATTCATGGTGAAGCGGGCGGTGGCGCGCGGCGAAACCTTCGAGGGACGTGACACGGACGATGTGGTTGATGTCGGCAGGGCGCTGCCCAATCCCTTGCTCTGTCTGCTCCCGCTGGTTGCCGTGCTCGGCGTGTTCATGATGTTCCAATATCCGCAGCAACTGGGGCCGTTGTCCGCGATCATGCCGACGGAATCCCTGGATAAATGGGCGCTGGTTGCGGCGCTCGGCTCGGGAACGCTGATTGCGCTTTTGGTCGGCCTCAAGAGCAGGGCGAAGATGCCGGAAGCCTTTTCAAAGGGTGCGACCGGCGCTGTTGTTGCGATCACCAATACCTGCGCGGTCGTCGGCTTCGGGGCGGTGGCATCGCTGTCGCCGGCCTTTCAGCAGGCCTTGATCCTGGTGCAGAATTTGCCGGGCGACCCCCTGATCGGCGCAGCCATTGCCGTGACCGTGATTGCCGGCCTGACCGGGTCCGCATCGGGCGGGCAGAGTATCGCGCTGCCGCTTATCGCGCCGCATTATATCGATGCCGGGGCCAGCGCGGAGGAATTGCACCGGACGGTCGCCATTGCATCGGGCGCGCTCGATAGCCTGCCACACAATGGCTATGTCGTCACGACAATCCGCGCGATCTGCGGCGAAACGCATGCCGATGCCTATGGCCCGGTCGGCGCGCTGACGGTGATCGTGCCGCTGATCGGCCTGGCGGTTGCGCTAGGCCTGTTCGCGATCTTCTAGGTCCTGTTTCCAGCCCAAAAACTCATATCTTCTTAACCATGTTTGGGGTAGAATCCCGGCCATGGGTACGGTGATAGACTTTGAAACGGGCGCGGTTGCGCAGTTGCGGCGCCGGGTGGCGCAGGCCGAAGAGGATAATCGGGACCTGCTGGCCTTTGCGCGCGGCCATTCGGGCGCGACAGCGGCTATTCACGATGCCGTGCTGGCGGCGATTTCAGCGGAAGGGCTCGATCACCTCCTGCATATCGTAACCCAGGAATGGCCCGATATCCTTGGCGTCGATGCGGTGAGCCTGGCTCTTTATGTCGGCGATAAGGGCGTGCGCGCCGATATTGCCGGGATGCAGTTTGTCGAGCGCCGCCTGATCGAAAAGGCCGCTGCCGATGTGGCGGGGGTAGTCCTGCGCGATTGCCAGCGCGGCCATCCGCTGTTCGGTCCGGCCGCCGAATTTGTCCGTGCCGAAGCGCTGGTTCGGCTCGACAACGAAACGCCATTACCATCCGGCCTGCTGGCGCTCGGCCAGCGCGAAAGCCAGGATATGGAAGCCCATGAAGGCGCCGAGCTGCTCGGTTTTCTCGGTGACAGCCTTGCGCGGCTGCTCGGCCGATGGCTGCTGCCCTGAGCCTGGATTTTCATCCCGCCGCTGCGCTCGCGGAAGAGTGGGCGGCGCATCTCGGCCGCGACCGGCGGCGTTCTCCCCATACCATCCGCGCCTATGTTGCCGCTGCGCACCGGTTGATTGCCTTTCTCGGCAAACATCGCGGCGAGGCGATCACATCCAAAACTCTCCTCGCGCTCGACGCCGCCGATTTGCGCGCTTTTCTCGCCTTTCGCCGCAATGAGGGTCTGGCCAACCGGTCGACGGCGCGGGAGCTTTCATCCCTGCGCGGTTTTCTGGCTTTTGTCGCCGAGCGAGCAGGCGAACAGGCAAGTATTCCCCGGGTAAAGGGCCCCAAGCTTAAGCCGGGCGTTCCGCGTCCGGTTTCGCCAGACGAGGCTCTGGCGCTTGCTGGTGATGTCGCCGCGCAGGCCGATGAACCCTGGATCGCGGCGCGCGACTGGGCGGTGCTGCTGCTGCTCTATGGCGCAGGGCTGCGCGTCGGCGAGGCGCTTGGGCTGACCGGTAGCATCTTGCCGCTCGGCGAGACGCTTTCGGTCACCGGCAAGCGCGACAAGACGAGGATCGTGCCGTTGCTCGACACGGTGCGCGCCGCGATCGAGGAATATGTGCGGCTGTGCCCCTATGCGATCGGGCGCGGAGACCCGCTGTTTCGCGGTGTCCGCGGCGGTGCCCTTGGCAGCGATATTGTTCGCCGGGCGGTGCGGGGCGCGCGCGTTCGGCTCGGCCTGTCCGGCAAAACCACGCCCCATGCTCTGAGGCACAGCTTCGCTACGCATTTACTGGCGCGGGGCGCGGACCTGCGCTCGCTGCAGGAACTGCTCGGCCATGCGAGCCTCAGCTCAACGCAAATCTATACCTCGGTCGATGCTGCCCATTTGCTGGACGTGTATCGCAACGCCCACCCGCGCGCCTAAAGCTTGCTTTCGATCGCATCCCAGATTTTCGCGCCGGTGTCCGTCCCGTTGAACGCGTCGATGGACACAATTCCCGTCGGCGAGGTGACGTTGATCTCGGTCAGATAGCCGCCGATCACATCGATTCCGACGAAGAGCAGCCCGCGTTTCTTGAGCTCCGGCGCCAGCGCCTCGCAGATTTCCAGCTCGCGCGGCGTGAGCTCGGACGCCGCACCCGATCCGCCGACGGCGAAATTGGAGCGGATCTCGCCCTTTTTGGGCAGCCGGTTCACGCCGCCGGTCGGCTCGCCATCGACAAGGATGATCCGCTTGTCGCCCTGGCTGACATCGGGGAGGAAGGCCTGCACCATGAACGGCTCGACCCAGACATCGCCGAATAATTCGGTCAGCGCGGCAAGGTTGCGGTCCTCTTCGCCGACAAAGAAGACGGCGGACCCGGCATTGCCGTAAAGCGGCTTTACAACGATCGCGCCATGCTGGCGCTGGAAGGCGCGGGTGTCGTCGAGGCTGCGGGTGATCATCGTCGGCGGCATGAATTCCGCGAAATCGAGAACGAACAGCTTTTCCGGCGCGTTGCGCACCGAAGCGGGATCGTTGACGACCAGGGTGTCGGGCTGGATGCGCTCGAGCAGGTGGGTCGCGGTAATATAGGACAG
>JBPOET010000151.1:0-5151 GCA_051251675.1 Parasphingopyxis sp.
CGCGCGTCACATCCTTGGAGTCCGCTGCGCCGTCATCATAGAGAGAACGCACGCCCGAATAGAGCGAGATCACATCGTCCGGCGAAATCTGTATCGCGAAATACAGATTCACCGCGCGGCACAGATAGTCGACTTCGCGCGTGTCCATGACAGCCGCAGCAGGATCGTCGACTGCGATGTCGGTCGTGCCGATAAGCGTGTACCGGTCGAGATAGGGAATGGCGAACACAACACGTTTATCGGGAAGCTGCAGGATATAGGCCTGGTCCCCGGCAAACAGCCGCCGGACGACGATATGGCTGCCGCGCACAAGCCGGACACCCGCTTTGCCAGTCATGCCGATCTTGTCTTCCAGCACGTCCGAAACCCAGGGTCCGGCTGCATTGACAAGTGCGCGCGCCTGGATCTCGCGGCCATCGCTCAGTGTGGCCGTCCAGATCGGCCCCTCCCGCTTTGCGGAAACGAGCGCAACGCCGGTTTCGATTTCGGCGCCTTTGTCTGCCGCGTCGCGCGCGTTCAGAACCACAAGGCGGGCGTCGTCCACCCAGCAATCCGAATAGACAAAGCCTCTGGTTCGCGGATTGGAGAAGGGGGATCGATATTGCGGATTGGCCTTGGCAAGAGCCCTTGTGCCTTTGAGGGTCCGGCGGCCGCCGATCAGGTCGTAGAGGAACAGTCCCGCGCGGATCATCCAATAGGGACGGATTTGATCGTTGTGCGGGAACACGAACCGCATGGGCCAGATGATATGCGGCGCGGACTTAAGCATGACCTCCCGCTCCTTGAGCGCTTTGCGCACCAGTCCGAATTCGTAAAATTCGAGATAGCGGATTCCGCCATGGATGAGCTTGGACGAGGCGGAGCTGGTGTGGCTGGCGAGATCGTCTCGGTCGACAAGGAGCGTCTTCCAGCCGCGCCCCGCGGCATCGCGGGCTATTGCCGCGCCATTGATGCCGCCGCCGACAATCAGGAGGTCGTATGTCATGCATGGCAGCTTAGCGGAAATTTCGGGAGCGTCACCCCGCAGCGGCAAGTTCAGCATGACGATTGCCCGCGAAACACCTATGGCCATCCTATGCATGGCAATTATCCGACAGATCAGCAGATACTCGATTTTATCCAGAGTTCCGACCGGCCAGCGGGCAAACGCGAAATCGCGCGCGCATTCGGCCTGAAGGGGCAGGACAAAATCCGGCTCAAAGCAACGCTCAAACGGATGGCGGACAAGGGCCTGATCGACAGGGGTGCGGGGAAGAGCGTGCATAAGGCGGATGGCCTGCCGCGCGTTACCGTGCTGCGTATCGTGAGCGTCGACGATGACGGCGATATCTGGGCCGAGCCCGAGCGTTGGGACAGTGACGCGCCGGTGCCCAGAGTTCGGGTCAAGGAACAGGGCAAGCGCCATCCGCTTGGCATTGGCGACCGGGTGCTGGCGCGGACTGAAGAAGCGGGCAAGGGATGGATCGCCCATCCGATGAAGAAAATCGCGCCTTCCGCCGATCAGCTTATGGGCGTTATTCACGAAGAGGGCGGCAAGCTCTGGCTCAAGGGGCTGGAGAAGAGCAGCCGACGTGATTTCCTGGTGGTAGACGCCAATCGGGCCAAGGCAGGCGATCTGGTTATGGCCGAGAAATCCGGGCGACCGCCGCGGATATCGGCGCGCGTTACCGAGATTCTCGGCGATCCTTTCGAGCCGCGCAGCTTTTCGCTGATAGCAATTCACAAACATGAGATCCCGGTCGAGTTTGCCGCGGAAACGCTGGCCGAGGCCGATCGCGTCGCCACACTTCCGCTGGGTGAGCGCGAAGACCTGACCGATTTTCCCATTGTCGCCATCGATCCGGTCGATGCGCGCGATCATGACGATGCTTTCTGGGCTGAGCCTGATGGCGAGGGTGGTTGGAAAGTCATCGTCGCGATTGCCGATGTCAGCTTTTATGTGCGCCCAGGCTCATCGCTCGACAGGGATGCGCGTAAACGGGGCAATAGTGTCTATTTCCCGGACAGGGTGGTGCCGATGCTGCCCGAGACCTTGTCGGCCGATATCTGCTCGCTCAAGGCGGGCAAGGACCGCGCGGCGCTTGCCTGCCATATGGCCATCGACAAGGCAGGAAAGGTGAAAAGCTGGCGGTTCGCCCGGGCCAAGCTGCGGATTGCTGCCAATATCGCCTATGAAGATGCGCAGGCGGCGATGGATGCACGGAACGAGGAACGTGTCGAACTCTCGTCTTCGCCCTGTTCCCTTGATCCTGCCGATCTGGCCGGTCCGGATATCTCGCCTGAATTGGTCGAAAAGACCCTCGAACCGCTCTGGGATTGCTGGCGGGCACTCGCCAGGGCGCGGGAGAAGCGCGCGCCGCTCGATCTCGATCTACCCGAACGCCGGATCGAACTGGATGAGACCGGCCGTATCCTCTCGGTTGCGCCGCGCGAGCGGCTCGATGCGCACAAGCTTGTCGAGGAATATATGATCGCCGCCAATGTTGCGGCGGCCAAGGCGCTGGAGGCGAAGACCGCGCCCGTCATGTATCGCGTCCATGAAACGCCGAGCCGTGAGAAGCTGGTCGCGCTCAAGGAATATCTGGCGAGCCTCGAAGTGCCTTTCGCCCTGGGTCAGGTGATCACGCCGGAGACGTTCAATCATATTCTCGATCGGATCGGCGATGCCGATATCAGGCCGCAGGTGATGGAGCAGATTCTGCGCAGCCAGACACAGGCCTATTACACGCCGCGCAATATGGGCCATTTCGGACTGGCGCTGGGCAGTTATGCCCATTTCACTTCGCCAATCCGGCGCTATTCGGACCTGATCGTCCATCGCTCGCTGGTCGGTGCTTACGGGCTGGGGCCGGACGTGGCCGAGACCAGGCTGACCAAAATGGATGCCGAACGGCTGGAGGCGACGGGCGAAGCGATCAGCAAGCTGGAACGGCGGGCAATGGAGGCGGAACGCGATACGGTGGATCGCTATGTCGCGGCCTATCTTGCCGAGCGGGTCGGGCAGATTATGCCGGTTCGGATCACGGGCGTGCAAAATTTTGGATTCTTCGCGACGGTCGAGGGTTTTGGCGGGGACGGGATATTGCCCGTGCGTGACCTGGGCCGCGAATATTATCGCTATGACGAGCGGGTTCATGCGCTGATCGGAGAAGAGACCGGGACACGGTACGCACTGGGCGATCGTCTGGAGCTGCGCCTGGTCGAGGCGAACCCGGTTAGCGGAGGCTTGCGCTTCGAACTTCCTGAAGGAAAGGGTGGGGGAACGTCCGGCACCGCGAAGCGGGCGCGCGGTCATCGCGGGCAGCGCGATGGCAGACGCACAAAACCTCGCAGAAAACGCGGAAACTAGCTGTCGGTACGGGCTTCGCCTGTGCTTTCCGCCTGTTCCGATTCAAGTTCGCCACCTAGCTGGGCAACGATCGCTTCCAGATTGCGGCGCAACTGGGCAGGCCGTCCGGTGGCGCTTTCCCAGTCGGGATAGTTGGAGCGGATCGCCTCGATCGCGGCATTGATCTCCGCTTCGCTGGCGAGATCGTCGGAAAGGATATCGCGTTCGACCTGGCTGCGCACGAACGAGATATAGGCAATCTGGTTGGCCGCGAGCAGGCTGGCCGGGCCGGGGTCGCCATGACCGGGATAGAGGGTATAGCCGGTAAATTCCCGCGCTATGCGGTCGAGCGCTCGGGGCCAGCTGTCGATATCGGCGTCGGCGAAGTCGGGATGCATCCGGTTGGCGACGAGGTCCGACGCGAGCAGGGCGCGCTCGCTAGGAATGGCCAGCATCGCCATTGTGTCCGCTTCGGTTCCCGCAACGATATGGACGATGACGGGAACGCCGGAAACCAGCAGTTCCTCCCGGTTCGTGATCAGGCGAGTGGGCTCTGGGGGAGCGCGATAATCGTCCCCCTGGGCTTCGCGCAGCCGCTCGATATAGCCGGAAAGGTCGCGGTTGATCTGCTCTGCAACGCCTTCCGTCATCAGGATTTCGGCATCGGGAAAAGCGTCGGTAAAGGCCTGAATCCCGCCGAAATGGCCGGGATCATAGTGGCTCACAACGATCGCGGTAACCGGCTTGCCGGTGGCCTGGATGGCCGCGACGACGCGTTCGGCAAGGCCGATTTCCTGCTGCGTATCGAAGACGAGGATCTCGTCCGGGCCTTCGAGCCAATAGCTGTTGACCGCGCCCGGGCCGGGGCGGTGGGGACGGTGGATTTCGAGTTCTGCGACGGCATCCGCTTCGGGCTCGTCGCCTGCATCGGTGCCACGGCTATCGCAACCAGCAAGTGCCAGTGCAATGGCGGTAAGTCCGATCGTGAACGGCGCGGCGCGCATCTCTGGGGTCTCCGGGATTTCCGGTGGCGACTATATGCTGTCTTGCGAAAAGCGCAATTTTGAACTGGCGATAGCGGCAAATCCTTGGGGATAGTTGCGACGGCGGGCCTCGATTGCGCGCACCTTCATGCCATTGAAGATTTACAAAAGAGTCATAAAACTGTAACAAAGATGTCATTCAAACGTAACTTGGAGAGGATGGATGACAAAATTGCTCGCGATAATGGCGGTTTGCGCACTTCCGATCGCCGCTCAGGCCGCCCCTTATCCGGAGGCCAGCCCAACGGGCTATGATCCTTATGCCGCCGAAGCGATCGAGCGCGCCGATTATGCGGTGGCCGAAGACCGCCTGACGCGGCGGCTTGCCGCCGATACGGGCGATGTTCCCGCGCTGCTCAATCTTGCCGCCGTGATGACGGAAACCGACAGGGTCGCACGCGCTTCATTCCTGCTTGAACAGGTGCTTGAAGAAGAAAATATGCGGCTGGGAGATGTCGAGGGAAAACCGGTCTGGTCGCACGACGCCGCCATTGCGGGCCTCCGCGGCCGGGTAACGATGGGTTCGCGCTAACCCGAGCCGAAATCTGCCAGTATAGACGCTGTCGGAGCTAGAGCTTCGGCAGCGTCACACCTTTCTGGCCCATATATTTGCCGGCCCGGTCGGCATAGCTCGTCTCGCACGGCTCATTGCCCTGCAGGAACAGGAACTGGCACGCCCCCTCATTGGCATAGACTTTTGCCGGCAGAGGCGTGGTATTCGAAAACTCCAGGGTCACATGGCCTTCCCAGCCCGGCTCGAGCGGCGTGACGTTCACGATG
>JBPOET010000152.1:0-5150 GCA_051251675.1 Parasphingopyxis sp.
CCACAGAGCCTCGAAAACCGCGAGGTCGAGGAAACGCTCAATATCGCGCTGGCGCTGCTTGTCGAGCTGTCGGTTGCCAATGACCGTATCGATCGCCTCGAAAGGCTGGTTGCCGAGCTGCGCGGCGAGGATGTCGAGGCGCTGCGTGAAATCCGCTATGACGGCGCGGCTGCCGATCAGCGTCAGGAGGCGACCGACGCCCTGCTGATGCGCGTGCTGCGCATTCTTATCGATCCCCGGGCCCAGGCGGAGGCCTAGCCGGACCTCTGCGGGCTATCCGGACTGGCCCTGCCAGCAGTCGACGAGTTCGCCGGCGCTTGCAATCCAGCATTGCTCCGAACCGGCCAGCGTTTCGAGCAGCTGTTCGAAGGCCGCCATGCGATAGGGAAGGCCGGTGATATAGGGCGTGATCGTGAATGGCAGGACGCGTCCGCCGAACCGGCCGGCTTCGGCCACCAGCCAGTCGAACGCGTCGCCGATCTGTTGCGCGACGCTTTCCATCGAATGCTGCTGCACGGCGATCATCTGCCGGTCCGACAGTTCGTGGTTGAAGGGCATGCTGACGATCGTTCCGGCGTCGGTCGAGGCGAGATAGGGCAGGTCGTCATTCACCCAGTCGCACATATAGTCGAACCCTTCTTCGACCAGCAGGCGCGGGGTGTTCCAGCTTTGCGAGCGCGCGATCGACTGCCACCCGCGCGGCGCTTCGCCCAAGGCCTCGGCCAGCGTATCGCGCGCTTGCACGATAAGGGCGCGTTCGTCCGCTTCGGAAATTCCGGTCGCAATGGTGCCGTTCATGTCGGTGGAGTGGGCGATGATCTCATGGCCCCCGGCCCGGATATCGGCGATGATCGAGGGATAGCGTTCGGCAATAGCCGAATTGACCGCTATCGTCGCCCGCACACCGGCCTTCGCAAAGGCATCGAGCAGGCGGTAAAAGCCGACCCGTGTGCCATATTCGCGCGCCGTGTAATGGCGATAGTCGGGATAGGGTGTAACCATGTGGCCGGGCGCGCGAAAGGGCGCGTCTTCGGGCGTGATCGGATACCATTCGAGATTGACCAGCAGCGTCACCGCGACCGCCTTCGCGCCGGGCCAGGCCATCGGTTTGCGCGAGGGCATGGGAGAGGCCGTGTAGAGATCGTGATCCATCCCGGCGCGGCGCTTGGGATAGTCGAGATAGGCGGGATCGAGGCTCATGCTTGCGTCTCCGCGTAGCGCGCAGCATCCGCCGCCGCCTTGTCATAATAGTCATTGGCGAGGAAATGGTCGGCAATGTCGCCAGACCGGGTGATCCAGGCGCGTCCGTCCGCGGCGATATGTTTCAGCACCTCCTCGAACGGGCCGATGCGGTGCGGCTGGCCGATGAGATAGCTGTGGAGCGGAATGCACATGACCGTGCCGGACCGCTCGCCCTCGGCGGCCAGTCGCTCATATTGGCGGATCAGCGTGTCGGCATATTCGCGCGGCGACATATTGTAGACGAAAAAGCCGTAATGGTCGTTCACCTCGATGCTGTAGGGCATGGAGATCAGCCGGCCTTGTTTGACATGAACCGGGCCGGGCTGGTCGTCATGATAGAGATCGCAGGTGTAGCTCATCCCATATTCGGCGATCAGGTCGAGCGTGCGCGGCGTATGGGTCAGTGCGGGGGCGAGCCAGCCCTTGATCGTCTGGCCGGTGGCGTCGCGGACCGTGCGGATCGAATCCTCGATGATCGCGCGCTCCTGCGCCTCGTCCATGCCGTAGCTGTAGCGGGTGTTGTAGATGCCGTGGCTGAAAAACTCCCAGTCCAGCCCGTTGGCATGGGCCACGACATCCGGGTGATGCTGGCACAGCGCGACCGAGAGCGAGACGGATCCCTTGAAGCCGTGTTTTTCCATCACCTCGGCCATCCGCCAATGGCCGATGCGGTTTGCATAGTCGCGATGGCCATAAGGCACGATGTCCGGATGCGGCTTCGGCCAGCTTTTGCGCTGCGGATTGGCCGGCGGGTCTATTTCGTAATATTCCAGATTCGGCGACACCCAGACGGCGACCGACTTGCCGCCCGGCCATTCGATCTTCGCGCGGTCGCGCCAGGGGCGAAAATCATATAGCCCCGGATCCTTTTCCCCTTCGCGCATCAGCGGGCTTCCAGCCAGTCGGTCACCGCCTGCACGGGTTCGACATCCGCATATTTGAGCTGCAGGTCGGTCAGGTTGGCGAAGTGATAGCTTTCATGCTTGTCGGCACAGGTCTCGATCGGAACGATCGTGCGATACCCATGACTCAGGCTGTCGACCGCGGTCGCCCTGACGCAGCCGGACGTCGATCCGCCGGTCACAACGACCGTATCGACCTTGTGCCAGGTCAGATAGCTGGCCAGCTGTGTTTCGAAAAAGGCGCTCGGCATCCTTTTGGTATAAACAAGGTCATTCTTGTCGATCGCGCAGCGCGGATCGAAGGCGTGGCGCTCGCTGTCATATTTGATGTTCTGCAGCGAATCCTCGGTGTCGGTGCGCGTTCCCCAGATTCCGGCATCGCCAGCATCGTCCTTGTAGGCGACACGGGACCATATGACCGGCATTCCCTTCTCGCGGGCAAGGCGGGAGATGGTGTTGATATGGTCGATCTGCTGCGGGTCTGTCTCGTAAGAGGTTTTGAACATGTCGAGCCGGGTATAGGCCTGCTGGACGTCGACATTGACGATGGCGAGCTTCTCGCCGAACCCGAATTTCTTGCGCGCCGGATTGGCCATGACCTCCTCGAAAATCTGGCGGGCGGTCTTGTCCTCGCAGATCATCCTGGTGCCGATCGTCATGCTGCAGTCTCCAAATTTGCGCTGTCCGTTTCGCCGCGAAATCCGAGCGGCAGCCCGGCATCCGGCGTAAAACCGTAAAGCTCTTCATCCGGCAGCGCGCCCCGGACAATGTCCCGCACCGCGAGCAGCTTGTCGAGATCGATTCCCGTCTTGAGGCCCATAGCCTGGAGCATGAACACCACGTCTTCGGTTACGATATTGCCGCTGGCACCGGGCGCGAAGGGGCAGCCGCCGATCCCGCCGAGCGAGCTGTCCACCGTATCGAGCCCCGCCTCCAGAGCCGCCAGAACATTGGCCAGGCCAAGGCCGCGGGTATTGTGGAGGTGGATGCCGGTAACCGCATCGTCGCCGACGGCGCCGCGCACCGCCTTCACCATGTCCCGGACCGCCTTCGGGTCCGCATAGCCGGTGGTGTCCGACAGGCCGACTTCGTCGCAGCCCGCCGCCATCAGCCGTTCGGCAAGGTCGAGAATCTGCGCCTGTGGGATGCTGCCCTCGATCGTGCATCCGAAAACGGTCGAAAGGCTGCCTTCGAAATGGGGGCGGCTGCCCTCCGGCAGGGCCGCGATCGCCGCGGCGATACCGGCGGCGTCCTCGATCACTTGGTCATGGGTGCGGCGCAGATTGGCCAGGCTGTGCGATTCGGATACGGACAGCGGCAGGGTGATCTTGTCCGCGCCCGCCGCGATCGCATCGTCCGCGCCGCGCCGATTCGGCACAAGAACGGCAACGGTAAGGCCGGGAATCGTCTTGGCGAAGGCCACAATCTCGGCGGTGTCGGCAAGCTGTGGGAGCAATTTCGGGGGCACGAAACTGCCGACTTCGATTTCCCGCACGCCTGCCGCCGATTCGGCTGCGATCCATGATTTTTTGGCTGCGGTCGGCATGATGGCCGAAATGCTCTGTAAACCGTCTCTCGGGCCCACTTCGCTGACAAGAATATCTTCTGACATCAAACCTCTGCTTGCTTTATTGTCCTATGTCTATATCAAATCAGATCATGATGTCGAGAGACTGTGTCGCGAGACACGAACGGACAAACAAGGTTTGAAGAGCAGGGATATAATGACGACATTGCCGCTGGAAGGGCTGAAAGTGATTGAGTTCACCCATATGGTGATGGGGCCGTCCATCGGCCTCATTCTGGGTGACCTGGGGGCCGACGTTATCAAGGTGGAGCCGGAAGGCGGCGATCATACGCGCCGCCTGCTGGGATCGGGGGCCGGCTATTTCCCGATGTTCAATCGTAACAAGCGTAGCGTCTGTCTCGACCTCAAGAGCGAAAAGGGCAAGGCGGAGGCTCGCCGCCTTGTCGACGAAGCCGATGTGATGATCGAGAATTTCCGCCCCGGCGCGCTGGCGAAACTTGGGCTCGGGCCCGAAAATCTTACCGAGAGCAATCCTCGGCTCATCTATTGCAGCGCCAAGGGGTTTCTCACCGGGCCCTATGAAGATCGCACGGCGCTCGACGAAGTGGCGCAGATGATGGGCGGACTGGCCTATATGACGGGGCCGCCCGGGCGCCCGCTTCGCGCCGGTGCTTCGGTGATCGATGTCACCGGCGGCATGTTCGGCGTCATCGGCATTCTGGCCGCGCTGGAACGCCGGCACAATACCGGCAAGGGAGGCGAGGTAAAATGCTCGCTGTTCGAGACGACGGCCTTTCTTGTCGGTCAGCATATCGCGCAGAAGGCCGTTACCGGCACGTCGGCGCCGCCCATGCCCGCGCGCGTTTCGGCCTGGGCCGTCTATGATGTTTTCGAAACGGCCAATACCGACGAACAGCTTTTCGTCGGTGTTGTCAGCGATCCCCAGTGGAAGCTGTTCTGCGAAGTGATGGAGCTCGACGAATTTGCCGCCGATCCGGCGCTGGCCCTCAACAATGAGCGGGTGCGCCAGCGCGATCGCATCCTGCCCGTCATCCGGGATCTCTTCGCCGGGATGACGCGCGACGAGATTGTCGGCAAGCTGGAATCCATCGGTTTGCCCTTCGCGCCGATCATGCGGCCCGACGATCTGCTTGAAGACCAGCATCTTCTGGCGGGCGGCGGTTTCGTCGATGTGACGCTGGATGACGGCACGGAGGCCAAACTTCCCGCGCTGCCGGTCGAGGTCGATGGCGAGAGAATGGGCCTGCGCCAGGATTTGCCGCGCGCGGACAAAAGCAATAGCGTCAATTTCGCTTAGGTGAGGTCGTCTTGGGACGAACGATATTCGATAAGATCTGGGACGGCCATGCGATTGGCGGTCCCTCCGATGACGCGGATCTTCTGCTCATCGACCGCATCCTGCTCCACGAGCGGACAGGCGGCGTCGCGCTCAAAAGCCTGAGCGCCCGGGATATCCC
>JBPOET010000153.1:0-5142 GCA_051251675.1 Parasphingopyxis sp.
CATTTCGACCGACCTCGACATTTATCGCGTATCGGCGGACGGATCGAGCGCGCCCGAGCTGCTGACGGCGGAGAATGATGCGCTCGATTCCCTGCCGACGCCGTCGCCGGATGGACGGTATCTGGCCTATGTTGCAATGGCCCGACCCGGCTATGAGTCGGATCGCACCGTGCTGCACCTGCGCGACCTGGTTACCGGGGAGACGCGCGCCCTGACGCAGAATTGGGATCGCAGCGTGCAGGGGATTGCCTGGGCCCCGGACGGCCAGTCGCTCTGGATGGTGGCCAAGGAAGGCCTGGATACGGCGGTGTTTCGCTATGTGCTGGCCCTGGGCGCGATCGAACGTGTGTCCGGCGCGGGCAGCATAAGCGCGCTCTCGCCCCAGTCGGACGGGTCGCTGATCGTTGCAATGGCAAGCGCGCTTGCACCGTCCGATCTGTATCGCCTGACGCCGGACGGCACGATGGAGCAACTGACCTCCGTAAACGGCGAACGGCTCGCCGATGTCGACATGCCGGTTCGCGAGGAATTTTCGTTCCGGGGCGCGGAGGGCGATACCGTCCAGGGCCAGATATTCAGGCCGGCGGGACTGGCGGAGGGCGAACGGGTGCCGGTCGCCTTGTTCGTTCATGGCGGCCCCCAGGGTTCGTTCAGCAACAGCTGGTCCTATCGCTGGAACCCCGCCGCCATGGCGGCGCAGGGCTATGCTGCGGTGACGATCGATTTCCACGGCAGCACAGGATATGGGCAAGCCTTCACCGACAGCATCAACAATGACTGGGGCGGCAAGCCGCTGCGCGATCTCCAGTTGGGCCTGGAAGCCGTCCTCGCGGCGAATCCTTGGATGGACGGTGAGCGGATATGCGCGCTCGGCGCCTCTTATGGCGGCTATATGATGAACTGGATTGCCGGCAACTGGGCCGACCGGTTCGATTGCCTCGTCAATCACGCCGGAATTTTCGACCTCAGGCAATTCTACTATTCAACTGAAGAATTATGGTTCCCCGAACAGGATTTCGGCGGGCCCTACCATGAACGCGAAGAGGCCTATGAGCGCTGGAATCCGGTTCACCATGTCGAAAACTGGCAGACGCCGACGCTGGTGATCCATGGGGAACGGGATTTCAGAATTCCCTACAGCCAGAGCCTTGCGGCTTTCACAGCCCTGCAGAGGCAGGGAATAGCGTCGGAGCTGCTCGTGTTCCCGGATGAGAACCACTGGATTCTAGCGCCGCGCAACAGCTTGCAGTGGCATCGGACGGTCTATGACTGGGTGGCTCGATGGACGGCGTCCGAAGACGCCGAAGACGGGGAATGAGGCGCGCGACAAAGGAACCAATCGGTTAATCCTTGGTTGATAATCTGAAGCTGAAAATGAGGTGATTGTGACGGCCAACGAAACACAGCACGGCGGTGAGACAATACTCCTGGTGGAGGATCAGGAGGAAGTCGCGCAGGTGGCTCAGGCCATGCTTGAGGAACTCGGTTATTCCGTCATTTTCGCAAACAGCGCCCAGCGCGCGCTCGATATCCTCGGCGAAAATAAGGATATCGACCTTCTGCTGACCGATATCGTCATGCCGGGTCCGCTGAACGGGGCCGCGCTCGCCGAACGGGTGCAGACCGAGATGGGCCTGAAGGCTGTTCTCGTAACGGGCTATGCCGACAAAGCCATCCCGTCCGATCAGTTCGGCCGCTTCAACGTGATCCTGAAACCTTTTGGCATGGATGAACTTGAAGAGCGGATTCGGGCGGCGCTGGACGCATGACGATGCGGATACCGCACCGGCCAAAAAAATGTGCCCGGCGCTAACTGTTCGGAAACCATAAACGGCGGTGCCGGTTCGCATTTTCCGCGCCATAATATCTTGAGATATAACACTTTAATTTTATCTCGGGATTCTATCTCCCGGATTCCGACACAGAAATGGCAGACGCCCTCCCGGCGGTTGACGATTCGCCGGAACTTGTCGCCCCCTATTTCGTTTAGCGGTTATGGCTTTTGCGAAACTTCTCCAGAAACTGGTCGGCGTGGACCAAGCGAAGACACGCGCGATGCAAGTCACCGTGCTGCTGGTGGACGATCAAGCCGATGTCGCCGAGGTGATGAAGGAATTGCTGCAGGAGTCCGGCTACACAGTGATCGCAACTTCGACAGCAGCCGCTGCGCTCGATGTCCTCGCAACCAATCCCGATATCGATATCGTCGTTTCCGATGTCGTGATGCCGGGTGAGCTTGGCGGAGCCGACATCGCCGAATTCGCCAAGGAGATGGCCGGCATTCCGACCATTCTGGTCAGCGGTTATCCGCATCACCGGATAACGCAGGAAAGCCTGGGCAAATATAATGTCGTATTGAAGCCGTTCCTGATCGAGGAACTGGACGAGCAGATACGGAACACCCTCGCCAGGGAATAGCCTGCGCGCACTGCGAAATGCCTGTGGCGCGCCGCGATCTGCCTTGCTAACGGCTGATCGCTATGACCGAACTACCCAAACATTTCGATCCTGCCGCCATCGAGGCACGCTGGTATGCCCATTGGGAAGAGGAGGGACTGTTCCGCCCCGCGCGGGACGATGCAGAACCCTACACGATCGTCAACCCGCCGCCCAATGTGACAGGCAGCCTCCATATCGGTCATGCGCTGGACAATACGCTGCAGGACATCCTCGTCCGCCATCAGCGGATGCTGGGCAAGGATGCGCTCTGGGTCGTTGGCACGGATCATGCGGGCATTGCCACGCAGATGGTGGTCGAGCGGCAGCTCAACGAGAAGCAGCAGAAGCGCACGGATTTCAGCCGCGAAGAGTTTATCGCGAAAGTCTGGGAGTGGAAGGAAGAGAGCGGCGGCACGATCACCCGTCAGCTCCGCCGTCTCGGCTGCTCGATGGACTGGGCGAACGAGCGCTTCACGATGGACGAGGGCTTCACGAAAGCCGTCACCAAGGTGTTCGTCGATCTCTATAATGACGGCCTGATCTATCGCGACAAAAGGCTCGTGAACTGGGATCCGGGCCTCAAGACCGCTATCTCCGATCTCGAAGTCGAGACGCACGATATCCCCGGCAAATTCTGGCATTTCAAATATCCGCTCGCCGATGGCGTGACGCTGGATAACGGGCAGGACTATATCGAGGTTGCGACCACCCGGCCCGAGACCATGCTCGCCGACATGGCGGTTGCCGTGCATCCGAGTGACGAGCGCTATGCGAGCGTTGTCGGCAAGCAGGTCGTTCTGCCGATCACCGGGCGGCGCGTCGATATTGTCGCCGACGAACATGCCGATCCCGAACTGGGCAGCGGCGCGGTGAAGATCACGCCCGGCCATGATTTCAACGATTTCGAGGTCGGCAAGCGCGCCGGTTTCGCGGCGTCCGGGATGCTCAACATGCTCGATGCCGAGGCCAATGTCTGCCAGACGGCGGACGGGCTGGTGCCGGAAGAATTTATCGGCCTGCACCGCTTCCGCCGCGATGATGTCGACGGAGCGCGCGAGCTTGTCGTTGCGCGGCTGAAGGAACTGGGCTGCCTGATCCCGCATGTCACCAAGGACAAGGATGGCGAGACGCAGGAACAGGACGCCGAACCGCGCACCATCGCCACGCCCTTTGGCGACCGTTCCAATGACGTGATCGAGCCCTGGCTGACCGATCAATGGTATGTCGATGCGGAGAAACTGGCGGTCGAGCCAATGGCCAAGGTCCGTTCCGGCGAGATCGATATCGTCCCGAAAAGCTGGGAAAAGACGTTTTTCAACTGGATGGAGAATATCCAGCCCTGGTGCGTGTCGCGCCAGCTCTGGTGGGGGCACCGGATTCCGGCTTGGTATGGGCCGAGCAAATCTGACCGTGGTTTACAAGTTGTCCATCGAGAAGAGCTTGGCCTTTCTAGGCCAAGTTTTGTCGGAATGGATTTTGACAAAGCGAAGCAGGTTGCTGCGGAATACTACAATTGCGACGATAGCAATTTCTTTGAAGTGGCTGATGCTTCGCAAGCAGCAGGCTTCAACGCTGGAGAAGACACTCCTGACTTCTTGCTGGCTGAGGGGCTGCCCTACGACAGAATCCCGCTTTGGCAAGATCCCGATGTCCTCGACACATGGTTCTCATCCGGTCTCTGGCCTTTCGCGACGCTTGGCTGGCCCGAGGAAACGCATGACCTGAAGCGCCATTATCCGAACAATGTCCTGATTTCCGGGTTCGATATCCTGTTCTTCTGGGATGCGCGGATGATGATGCAGGGGCTGCACCTCATGGGTGAGGTGCCGTTTCATACGCTCTATCTGCACGGGCTGGTGCGCGCGGCGGACGGACCGAAAATGTCCAAGTCCAAGGGCAAAACCGTCGATCCGCTCGGGCTGATCGATCAGTACGGCGCGGATGCGTTGCGCTTCTTCATGGCGGCGATGGAAAGCCAGGGCCGCGACATCAAGATGGATGAGAAGCGGGTCGAGGGCTATCGCAACTTCGCGACCAAGCTGTGGAATGCCTCGCGCTTCTGCCAGTCCAACGGCATCGGTGCGAGCAAGACGCTCGCTGCGCCGAAAGCGGACCTCCCGGTCAATCGCTGGATCATCTCGGAGACGGTGACGACGCTGAACGCGCTCAACAAGGCGCTCGCCGATCTGCGTTTCGACGGCGCGGCGGACACGGTCTACCATTTCGTCTGGGACAAATTCTGCGACTGGTATCTAGAGCTCATCAAGCCCGAGATGGACGGCGCAGGCGCAGGGGAATGCCGCGACGTTGCCGGTTGGGTGCTCGACCAGATTCTGGTGATGCTCCACCCGTTCATGCCCTTCATCACCGAAGAGCTCTGGCATGCGATGGGTGAGCGCAACTACGATATCATCGTCGCCAAATGGCCAGACCCGCGCGCGGAAATCGATGCCGAAGCGGCCAGCGAGATTGGCTGGCTGATCAAGCTGATAAGCGAAACCCGTACCGCGCGTGCCGAACTCAATATCCCGCCGGGCGCCAAGCTCACGGTTCATGTTCGCGACGCCTCCGCTGCGACGCTGGAGCGGCTTGAGCGGCAATCCGCCGCGCTTGCCCGTGTCGGCCGTATCGAAAAGGTCAGTAGCGATGCCCCGCCCGAAGGCAGCGCGGCGCAGATTCCCGTCGATGAGGCGACCTATATAC
>JBPOET010000154.1:0-5137 GCA_051251675.1 Parasphingopyxis sp.
GTTAATGCCTCGATGCGAATGTCGGCATTTTTCGCAAGAGCGGGCTTTCCAACCGGCACTCTCCATTTTCGGCCAATTGCCGGTCCAGGCATCGCTTCAGCAGAATGCCGAAGCGATGCCCGAATGGAATCTCACGATTGGTTCCCCAACCGGAGCCGCCGCAAGCGGAGCTGGAGCCGCTTCCCCTATCCATGACGCCCCCGCTGGCGAGGATGCTACCTGCCGCGTCCGCGGCCCACCGGATCGGCATAGCTGCCGGTGTCGCTGTCGGTAATCCCGCTGCGACCGCCGCCACGGCCACGGCCTACCGGGTCGGCATAGTTGCCGGTATCGCTATCGGTGATGCCGCTCCGGCCGCCGCCACGTCCGCGGCCAACCGGATCGGCATAGCTGCCGGTATCGCTGTCGGTAATGCCGCTGCGACCGCCGCCACGTCCGCGGCCAACCGGGTCGGCATAGTTGCCGGTATCGCTATCGGTGATGCCACTGCGACCGCCGCCTCGGCCACGGCCAACCGGATCGGCATAGTTGCCGGTATCGCTGTCGGTGATGCCGCTCCGGCCGCCGCCACGTCCGCGGCCAACCGGATCGGCATAGTTGCCGGTATCGCTGTCGGTAATGCCACTGCGACCGCCGCCACGTCCGCGGCCAACCGGGTCGGCATAGTTGCCGGTATCGCTATCGGTAATGCCGCTGCGACCGCCGCCGCGTCCACCGCCTATCGGATCGGCGTACCTGCCGGCGTCGCGGTCGGTGACCTGGTATCCTCGCGGATGGGCGCATCCTGCCACAGCCCCCAATGCGCCTACACTAACTGCGGCGCCGACCCGTCTCAAAAACAATCGGCGATCGAGTTTCTTACTCATGAAGCCCTCCTTAAAATGGAGTTACGCGCGCCCTGCCAATGAGTGTAATCATCGTACATGAACGTGTCAAAAACACTATCTAAATGATAATAGATCGCATTTCTGCGCCTTTCCCCGTGTCGGCGTTATTATGGGAAGCGGAACGTCCGCAATGGATCGATAGAAGACATTCAAACTGAGTCTCTGGCCCCTGCCTCACACCTCCTGACAAACCCCAAACATTTCGCTATACTGCACGCCATGAACCGCATTCTCTATTCCATCGCTTATTGGACGGTCCACCGGCTCAGCCGCTCGCTCGCGAGCTAGCCCGCGCGCGCACCGCCGCGTGCACCCCTACGCCAGCGGGCAAACGCCCGGAAAAGGCTGGCGAATTGAGACACCAATCGCATTCACAGGAATAGTTACATGACCGAAACACCCGAAAACCTTATGGGCCTTGATGGCTTTGAATTTGTCGAATTCACCGGCCCCGATCCCGATGCGCTGGCCGATCTGTTTGTCCGGATGGGCTTCACCCATATCGGCAATCACCGCAGCAAGAATGTCCGCCGCTATACGCAGGGCGACATCAATTTCATCCTCAACATGGAGCCGGACGGCCAGGCCGCGAAGTTCCGCGAAGAACGCGGGCCTTCGGCCAATGCCATGGCGTTCCGGGTTGCCGATGCGCACAAGGCGCTGGAGCTTGCCATCGAACGCGGCGCAACGCCGGTAACCGGCAAGGTCGGACCGATGGAGCTGAACATTCCGGCGATAGAAGGCATTGGCGGGGCGAACCTCTATCTGGTCGACAGGCCGGGTGCTGCGACCATCTATGATATTGATTTCGAGCCGGTCGAGGGCGCCGTGCCCGAAGGCAACAGCGTCGGCCTCCACACGCTCGATCACCTCACGCACAACCTGAAGCGCGGGCAGATGGATGTCTGGTCCGAATATTATGAGCGCATCTTCAATTTCCGCGAGATCCGCTATTTCGATATCGAAGGCCAGTCGACGGGCCTGTTCAGCCGCGCGATGACCGCGCCGGACGACAAGATCCGTATCCCGCTGAATGAGAGCCAGGACGAGCATTCGCAGATCGAGGAGTTCATCCGCGACTATAAGGGCGAAGGCATCCAGCATATCGCGCTCGCAACCGACGATATCTTCGCCACCGTCGATGCGCTGCGCGACCGCGGCGTGCGTTTTCAGGACACACCCGACACCTATTACGACCTTCTCGACGAGCGTCTGCCGGGCCATGGCCATGACGTGGAAGCGATGCGGAAACGCAAGATCCTGATCGACGGCGCGCCGGAAACCGGCGGCGGCCTGCTCCTCCAGATATTCACCGAAAATATGGTGGGCCCGATCTTTTTCGAAATCATCCAGCGCAAGGGCAATGAAGGCTTTGGCGAGGGCAATTTCAAGGCACTGTTCGAGAGCATCGAGCTCGACCAGATCAACCGCGGCGTGATCCCGGCCAAGGAAGAGGCCTAACCGAGTTTTCCCTCTCCCTTGATGGGAGAGGGATGCGGAGACTTGGCGGCTTGCCCGCCTAGTCGCAGCTGGGTGAGGGTGAGCGCTCGGATGGCGAGCGCGCGGAGCATAGCCCCGTTCACCCTCATCCAACTCCATCTAGCGAGCATGCTCGCAAGATTTCGTATCCTTCTCCCATCAAGGGAGAAGGGAAGGAGAATTGAATGACCGATCTTCAATATCAATCCGGCTTCGGCAATGAATTCGCGACCGAGGCTGTCGCCGGCGCATTGCCCGAGGGCCGCAACAGCCCGCAGCGCCCGGCCTTCGGCCTTTATGCGGAACAGCTTTCCGGCACGGCCTTCACGGTGCCGCGGGATCGCAATCTGCGCAGCTGGCTCTACCGGATGCGGCCGAGCGCCATGCATGATCGCTTCGAACCCTATCGCGGCGGAGAGCGGATCGAGACCGCGCCTATGTCGGGCGCGACCTTCGAGCCAAACCGGCTGCGCTGGGACCCGCTGCCCCTGCCCGAAGCGGAGCTCGACTGGATCGACGGTCTCGTCACCTGGGCCGGCAACGGCGCGGCGGACGGCCAGGCCGGGATCGGCATCCATCTCTATGCCGCCAACCGCTCGATGGGCGGCCGCGCTTTCTTCAACGCCGATGGCGAGATGCTGATCGTCCCGCAGATGGGGCGCTTGCGCATCGTAACCGAAATGGGCGTGCTCGACGTCGCGCCGAACGAGATCGCGGTGGTCCCGCGCGGCCTGAAATTCCGTGTCGACCTCGCCGATAGCCAAGCGCGCGGCTATGTCTGCGAGAATTATGGAGCGCCGTTCCGCCTGCCCGATCTCGGGCCGATCGGCTCCAACGGCCTCGCCAATCCGCGCGACTTCCTCAGCCCCGTTGCGGCCTATGAGGATAGCGACGAGCCGGTCGAGCTGATCCACAAATTCAGCGGTGGTCTATGGGTCACGACGCTCGATCATTCGCCGTTCGACGTGGTCGCCTGGCACGGCAATCTCGCGCCGGTGAAATACGACCTCGCCAATTTCAACACGATCGGCTCGATAAGCTTCGATCATCCCGATCCGTCGATCTTCACCGTGCTGACATCGCCTTCCGCGAGCCCGGGCACCGCCAATTGCGATTTCGTGATCTTCCCGCCGCGCTGGCTGGTCGGCGAAGACACGTTCCGCCCGCCCTGGTTCCACCGCAATATCATGAGCGAGTTCATGGGCCTCGTTCATGGCGAGTATGACGCCAAGGCCGGCGGCTTCGCACCTGGCGGCGCGTCGCTGCACAATTGCATGAGCGCGCACGGGCCGGACAAGGTTTCGACCGAGAACGCCATGGCCGCCGATCTCGAACCGCAGAAGATCGACGACACGATGGCCTTCATGTTCGAAAGCTGCCTGCCGATCCGGCCAACCCGCTTCGCGATGGACACGCCGTTGCTGCAGACTGGCTATGACGAGTGCTGGGACGGGTTCGACAAGGCGAAGCTGCCTTAAGACACTCCATTTCCATGCCGAACCCGTCGGAGCGCCGCACTGACGCTTTGACGGGCTCGGCCGGGGCATGGGAGTTCAGGCACGCGTTCGGGGATCGCGAACGAAACCGATCATCGCAATGAGCGCGGCGAGGATCAGGCCGATCGAAATCCAGAACAGCGGGATATAGCCAAAGGACGCCGCGATCAGGCCGCCCGCGAGCGGCCCCAGCGCGGCCATGCTGGTTTCCGCCGTTGTCGATAGCGCGAGCCGCATCGGCAGGTCTTCCCGGCTACCGAATTCGAGCACGATGGTCGTCGCGCTCATCATATAGCCGGACATGGACGCCCCGATTCCGAGAAAGGCGATGAAGATCGGTATCGGGCCGTTGGCGACGAGCAAAAGAGCGAGTGCGGCAAGCCAGACCAGCAAGGCAAGGATCATCGTCAACCGGTAGCCCCGCCGATCTCCCAAATGCCCCCAGAGCAGGTTCGAAATAGTATCTGCGCCGAGGAACGCGACGGTAAGCAGGCCAAGCGCCGCGCCGCTCAGCTCCATCCGGTCTGCTGCGTAGAGAATGTAGAAGGGCATTGATATACGCGCGGCGACCGCAAAAAGCTGCGCGATCACGAACCAGCGATAGTCCCGGTCCGCCAGCAATTCCGGAAAATCGCGAAGCCGTTCGCGGATCGACATTTTCGGGCGCACGGTCGGCGGCTCGGGTTCGCGCACGAAACGGTAGAGGACGTATAAGCCGATACTGGTCAGAACGAAGCAAAGCAGGAATGTCGTCGCATAACCATTGCCAAGCGTTTCATGTTCGATGAACCACGCGCCGGCGAAATAGGAAAGCAGCGCGGCAATCCCCGCCCCGGCGACATTGCGATAAGCCTGCAGGCGCCCGCGCCGTGCGATCGGGATAACCTTCGAAAGCAGCATCTGGAAGGCAACGCGCTGCTGCCCCTGGAAAAAGCCCAGCAGGAAAAGGAACAGGAAGGTCGCGAACAGGAGGAGCGAGCCGGTCAGGAAAAAACCGGCAAGCGCCAGGCCCAGTATCTGCACGCGCATGGCGATGCCGATCTGGATCGCGCGCGGCATCACACGGGTCCGGTGCTCGAGATTGGACGCACTGATCATGGGCGACACGGCCGCGCCGGCCTGCAACAGCCCCTGCCCCAGCCCGACAAGGGCGTTCGAGCCGGTCAGCGCAAACAGATAGGCCGGCAGGAAAGTCGGCGCCATCAAGATGCGAAAGCCCGTCATGCCGAGCATGCCGTGGGCGAAATGCGCTATATAGTTGGCGCGCAGATTGGC
>JBPOET010000155.1:0-5131 GCA_051251675.1 Parasphingopyxis sp.
GCCTTCAGGAGGCCGGACCGCTTCCTCCGATCGCCGCTCCCTATGCGCCGCCGCCGCCACAGCCCGGATGGCTGGCCGCACCGCCCGCCGGGCTGGTGTGGAGTTTCAATACGTGGACGCCGGGCAAGACCAGCTATTACATCTTATGGGCGCAAACCGGGGGCGGGGGAAACCGGGTCAATATCGCGGTATTGACGACGGTGCTTCCCGCCGGCTTCTGGTATGCTGCGCCCGGAGCCGCCAATGGCCGCCCGGCTATCGGCGTCCGGATGGCCGGACAGGATATGTTCTCATTGCACGCAAAGAGTGGGGGAGGGGCCGATGCCCCGGGCCTTGTCACCAACATCCAGGCCGCTGTCGGGGGCGGTAACGCCTTCGTTGCAGCGGGCGACTATAATCGCGAGCCGCCCTGGGCGCCGCCATTCGGCAATCTATGCCCGCCGGACAAGCCGACACGCTGGAAATCGAAAAAGAAGCTGGATTATATGGTCAGGACCGCGGCCGCCTTCACCGGGACGGTGATCGACAGCCTTGTGCTCAGCGACCATTATCCGGTGATATTCGATATCTGAGCTAGGGTGCGGGCTCCTTAGACAGCCGCCTTCAGCGCATCGACCAGATCGGTTCTCTCCCAGGGGAAGCTGTCGCCTTCCACCTTGCGACCGAAATGGCCATAGGCTGCCGATTTCTTGTAGATCGGCTTGTTGAGGCCGAGATGCTCGCGAATGCCGCGCGGTGTCAGTCCCCGCAGGGATTCGATGCTCATTATGGCTTTTTCGATGGCGGCATCGTCGACGGTGCCTGTGCCATGCGAGTCGACATAGAGGGAGAGCGGCTCGGACACGCCGATCGCATAGGCGAGCTGGATCGTGCAGCGCTTGGCAAGGCCAGCCGCGACGATGTTCTTCGCCAGATAGCGGGTGATATAGGCCGCTGAGCGATCGACTTTCGTCGGATCCTTGCCGCTGAACGCGCCACCGCCGTGCGGCGCTGCGCCGCCATAGGTGTCGACGATGATCTTGCGGCCGGTAAGCCCCGCATCGCCGTCCGGGCCGCCGATTTCGAACGCACCCGTCGGGTTGATGTGATACACGGTCTGGTCGGACAGAAGCTCGGCCGGGATCACCTTTGCGACGGCGTCTTTGACATAGGCTTTGAGCTCGGCTTCCTTCTCGCCGGTATGATAGCCCTTGGCATGCTGGGTCGAGACGACGATCGCCGTGCAGGCGACCGGCTTGCCATTCTCGAACCGCAGCGTCACCTGGCTCTTGCTGTCGGGCTCGAGGAACGGCGCTGCGCCGCTTTTGCGGTCGGCGGCCATGCGCTCGAGGATCTTGTGGGAATAGTCCAGCGTCGCCGGCATCAGGTCCGGCGTTTCATCGCAGGCAAAGCCGAACATGATGCCCTGATCGCCCGCGCCTTCGTCCTTGTTGCTGCCTTCTTCCCCGGCATCGACGCCCTGCGCGATTTCCGTCGACTGGCCGTGGAGATGATTCTCGAACTCCAGGGTTTCCCAGTGGAAGCCGTCCTGCTCATAGCCGATTTCGCGGATCGTATGGCGCACGGCCTGCTCGATTTCGTCGCGTGCGCCGGGTGCCCAGCCGCCATTTTCCGGCCATGACTGCTGGTCGTACATCGGTTTGCAGCGAATTTCCCCGGCCAGCACGACTCGCTGGGTCGTCGTCATCGTCTCGCAGGCGACACGCGCCTCGGGATCTTTGGCAAGCATCAGATCGACAATCGCGTCGGATACCTGGTCCGAAACCTTGTCCGGATGGCCTTCGGAAACGCTTTCGGACGTGAAGAGATATGTGCTGCGCATGCTTTTCCTCGATCAAATAGAGAAGGACCGGCGAAGCCGTTTCGGCACGTCCGGTCCACATATAAAGAATTCCTTATGTCTCTTAGCGGGCTCGGCGCATGAGTGCAAATGCCAATCCGGTCAGAAGCAGCGCGAAAATAAGCGGGATGCTGTTTCCGTATCGGGCGAACAGGGTGGGAGGCTGGGCCCGGGGGAGCCGGGTATCGATGGTTCCCGCCTCACGATAGGGAATATGATCGGTCACCTGCCCGCTGGCGTCGATTACAGCCGAGATACCGGTCGGCGTCGAGCGAATCACCGGCAGCCCTTCTTCAATCGCCCGCAGCCGCGCTTGGGCGAGATGCTGGGGCGGACCCCATGTGCCGAACCAGGCATCGTTCGACGGGTTGAAAATGAAATCGGGGCGACTGGCCCGATCCACGACCTGCCCGGAAAAGTTGATTTCATAGCAAATCTGCCCGCCGACCGAACCGAAACCGGGCAGGGCGATCGTCTGCGGCCCCGGTCCCGGCCAGAAATCGAGATCGCCGGGCGCCAGGCGCGACATGCCCAGTGCCTCGAAGAAACCCCGCAGCGGCAGATACTCGCCGAAATGCACGAGATTCGCCTTGTCGTAGCGCCCGATCATCTCGCCTTGCGCATTCATCGCATACAGACTGTTGCGGGCGCCCACGGCGCGGCGGTTGCCCTCCGGATCGGTCTCGATGATCAATTTGGTCGCACCGAGCAGCAGGATATCCCCGGGACCGAGCAGGTCCGCGATACGCAGCCGCGCCAGCGGCTCATGCTCGATAAATTCGGGGACTGCCGCTTCAGGCCAGAAAATCAGGCGCGGCACGGATCCGGTTTCGCCGGTGGTTTCCGCCAACCGCTGGAAATTCCGGGCCGCGAACTCGGCCTCCCATTTTTCCGACTGGTCGATATTGGGCTGGATCACCCGGATGTGGGCGCGCTCGTCGTCGTCACCGGAAGGTGTAACAGCAAGGGAGAAGGGCCATGCTCCTGCGAGGCTGACAGCCAGCGGAATGGAAACGAGCATGGCGAGCGCCGGCCAGCGGCGTTCGCGAACGACAAGAAACAACGCCCCGGACAACAGGACCAGCAGGCCCGAAAGCCCGTATGACCCGACGATACGGCTGCTCGATGCGAGCAGGCCGTCGCTGTCCATCGTCCCGACGGTGATCGCTGCCAGCGGGTTCCAGGCGAAGCTGAACAATATCGTGGCGCGCAGATATTCGGTGACGATCCAGGCGGCTGCGAACAGCAGGACGAAAGTTACCGGCATGCCCTTTCCGACCCGCCATGCCGATGCCGTCGCCAGGGCGGGGAACAGCGACAGATAGAGTGCCGCGATCGCCACTGCGATCCAGCCGAGCCAGGCCGGCATGGCCGCCTGATAGGTGAAGGAAGTGGCAATCCAGTTCAGCCCGATGCCGAAATGGCCCAGGCCGAAGGCATAGCCGATGGCAAAAGCGCCCCGCATCCGCACGACATTCAGCGTCAGCGCTATCAGCGCCGCCAGGGCGGCCAGCGTTAGCGGCCAGAGGCCGAGCGGCGCAAAGCCTGTGGCCGAGACCGCACCGGCGGCAAAAGCAAGGAGCAGGGCGCGCATGGCATCGCTATCGCGCGGGCGCGCGACGATTTCAATTGCTATCGGAAAAGGCGTTCCAGCCGGGCCCGCCTTGCCCTATGCTCTGCCTATGAGCGAACTTCCCCCCTTTCATCTGGCCTTTGCGGTTCACGATCTGGCCGCGGCCCGCGAATTTTACGGCGGGATTCTCGGCTGTGCGGAGGGACGATCTTCGGACTGCTGGATCGATTTCGATTTTTTCGGGCACCAGATCGTCACGCATCTCGATGAGCAGGGCGGGCGAACGCGGAGCAGCAATCCGGTGGACGGCCATGACGTGCCGGTGCCGCATTTCGGCGCGGTGCTGGACTGGGATAGTTTCGAGGCGCTGCGCGTGCGGCTGGAGGAAGCGGGAATTCCCTGGGTAATTCCGCCCTATATACGGTTTGCAGGCCTGCCCGGCGAACAGGCCACCATGTTCATTCTCGATCCCAGCAACAATGCGCTGGAATTCAAGGCCTTTCGCAATCGCGATCAGCTTTTCGCCAAAGACTAGCCTTCGTCGTCGCGCGTTTGCGGCCGGGCGGCCGGATTGCTGACCCGCCAGATCCGGTTGCCGACATCGTCCGCCACCAGAAGCGCGCCAGTCGCGTCGGTCATCACGCCCACAGGCCGTCCGCGCGCCTCGCCATCCTCGCTCAGAAAGCCGGTCAGCACGTCGACCATATCGCCCTCGGGGCGACCATTCACAAAGGGCACGAACACGACCTTGTAGCCGGAACGGGGCCGGCGGTTCCATGATCCATGCTGGCCGACAAAGGCGCCGTTGCTGAACTGTGCGCCCAGCCGCGCGCGATCCGCAAATTCCAGCCCGAGCGATGCGGTATGCGGCCCGAGCGCATAATCGGGAACCCGCGCATATTCGAGCATGCGCGGAGTCATCGGCACCACCCGTTCATCCAGATAGCGGCCCCAATAAACGCCCGGCCAGCCGAAATGCGCGCCGAATACGACTTCGGTCAGATAGTCGGGTACGAGATCGCCGCCGAGCATGTCGCGCTCGTTGACGACGGTGTACAGGCGATTGCGGGTCGGTTCCCAGTCCAGTCCGACCGGGTTGCGTAGGCCGGCTGCGAATATCCGGAATGCCCGGTCCTCGACATTCACTTCAAGGACAGCTGCGCGATTTTCTTCGGCCGCCATGCCATTCTCGCCGATATTGCTGGTCGAACCGACCGCCACATATAGCAGGTTGGGATTGTCGGGATGGGCCACGACATTCTTCGTCCAATGGCTGTTGGGCGCATTGGCGGGCAGTTCGACAATCACTTCGCCTTCGCCGTCGATTTCCGTCTGGCCGGGTTCGAAGGCAAAACGCACCAGCGCGTCGGTGTTCGCGACATAGAGATAGCCGTCGGCAACCGCCATTCCGAACGGCGAATTCAGGCCGTTGTCCGCGTCCAGCAGGGCGGATCGTTGATCTGCCGTTCCGTCTCCGTCCACATCGCGGAGCATTGTGATGCGGTTCGCCGAGGGGCCGAGCGCCCCGGCGCGGGTCATCAACCGGCGTTCGAACCAGCCGGTTATCCCGCTATATTCCCGGGGCGGCTGCCGGGTTTCGGCCACCAGGACATCGCCGTTTTCCAGCGTCAGCATCCAGCGGGGGTGATCGAGATCGTCGGCAAAGAGATTGACGGCGAGTCCTTCGGCGGGGGTCGGCATTTCGCCTTCTTCCCAAC